>NZ_JAHRFC010000069.1:0-24030 GCF_020883015.1 Microcoleus sp. CAWBG640 | reverse complement strand
TTCCCGTTGACCGTAAGCATTACCTCCAGGGGAAATAAAATCAGGGCGTTTTTTCCAGAGTTTTTTGCTAGCTTCATCAACAATTTTTCTTTCACTGTCAGAAAGCGCAGTAGCAATGCGTACCCGCTGTTCCCCCGTTTTAAAAAAATCATTGATACTTTGAAGTTCGCCGGTACTCGGATAACGAAGTTCGTCGTCGGCTTGGAGAATTAATTGGCTAACTACGCTCATTTGTTATTCAAATTTTTGAGGATATTTGAGAGTAACATTAATTGACATTCTCATCCCTTAAAGATGAGATTCTTGGTTCAATGACTTACCTTGCTTCTAACATCGATCGACACTAGAAGTAGTGGGCAAATCTCCCCAAGCGTGATGCTTAGTAACTAAGCCAGTTTCCTTGTGCCCCAAGGTACTGTGGGAACAATTCACAAACTGCGATCGAGAGTTTGAATGTCGGCAGACATTTGGACTGTTGGACGAGTTTTCGCTGCTTCGCCCCCATAGCATATCGCACAGGCTTCATCGAGGGAAATCTCCCCGATCGAAGCTTAACTTGAGGAGCAAGGGTTTCAAAAGTAGAAATACAGCTTGCGATTGAGCTTGATGCCGCTCGACCTACTCCAGTCCGAAACACAGATCTTGCAGTACCATAGTGAATTCTACCACGACTACCTGTGAGCAAATCTAAAAAGCTATCCTTTTTGAATCTCCCCACCTCCAAGGGCGAGGGATTATGGCTCACCAAGCTGATAACGGGACACTTAGGCGAAGCTGAGCCTGCATCGCATTCAACTATCCCTCTAGCCACTCAAATAGCCTGAAGGTGAAATTTCGTATACTTTTTTCCCATTTGGTTATTTCTGTGCTGTTTGCTGCTGTTTCAAGTTTTTTGCTTCCATCTCCAACAATTCTGGAACTGTTACAAATGTGTACCCTTCTTTTTTTAATTTAGCAATAATATTGGGCAAAGCTTCCACAGTCTTGGATCGATTACCACCGCCGTCGTGCATCAGGACAATACCGCCGGAATTAGCCTGCCGCATCACATTTTCCATCAACGATTGTGTAGCAGTGCGCCAATCTAAAGAATCAGCAGACCACATCACAACTGTATAATTTTTCTTTTGAGCATAAGCTGCTAATCCATTGTTTAAAATACCTCCCGGTGGGCGGAACATATAGGTTCTGATGCCTGTTAATTCCTCAATTAACGAGGTCGTCCGATCGATCTCGCGCGCGGCACCCTCTTCGTTATACTTAATGTATTGGTGGTTCCAAGTGTGGTTCCCGATCGCATGACCAGCCTGAGCAACTTTTTTCCCTAGTTCTGGATAAACTTGTAGGTATCTTCCCACCCAGAAGAAAGTCCCTTTAATATTGTTCTGTTTGAGAATATCGAGGATTTGTACAGTTGTTGTCGGCCAGGGACCGTCGTCAAATGTCAGGGCGATCGCCTTTTGTCGGGAGTCGAGTTTGCCCTGACGCAGGGTTGTACCCTTAAACTTGGACGGTAGGGAAGAGTTAAAACGGACTTTCTCCAACCTATCTAGAGTGTTTTCGGAAAACTCTACTCTCTCGGCGATCGACTGTTTCAAATTATTAACAATAGATTTCGACTGTTGTACTTGTGACTGGGATGCTGTCACCAGTTGCGCCTGCGATAGCGACGCTGGCTGATTTCCTCGCGAGTTCATCGGCAACGTCACGCCCATTACAAAACTACCCAAGGCGGCTATAAAAGCAACGATCAAAGTTTTTCGCCGCCTAAACAGCCGTTTGAAGTTTTTCACGTTTTTATCTCCTTGACACCTTACAGAGTTACTTTTAGATTTTAAGTGGGAATGGGGAATGGAGAATTAGGAATGGGGGATTGGGAGGAGTTCTGGCGGAGAAATTGGGTTATTAAAGCGTCCAGGAACCAATGCCGATCCAAGGACGGTGAGGTATGTTGACAATTCTCTAATCCCAATTCCCAATTCCCAATTCCCAAAGACTATTAACTATTCCCTATCCTCTCTTTGTATAACCCGACAATCCGATCGATCGCTTCGGCAATACTCAAACCGTCTGTTTGAATTTCCACAGCATCAGCCGCTTTACGCAAAGGTGACACCTCGCGGGTACTATCCTTGGAGTCTCGCAGGGCGATGTCCCGTTCCAACTGTTCCAAACTGGTTTTAGCCCGATCGGTATCATTGAGTTGTAATAGCCGTCGGCGCGATCGCTCTTGTACCGAAGCGGTTAAAAAAATCTTCAGTTCTGCATCGGGAAACACATTAGTACCTATATCACGACCTTCTGCCACAATTCCGCCTGTTTTGCCGCAAAGCCGCTGCTGTTTCACCAAAAATTGTCGCACGGCGGGAACAGCCGCAATTTCCGAGACGCGGGCTGTCACCTCCAAACTGCGAATTGCCTCGGTGACGTCTTCGCCGTTAATCTTTAATGTCAAAGATGAAGGGTCAAGGTTGTATTCTAAATAACTGGAATTGACTAATTCGGCGATCGCCAATTCGTCGCCCATGGCAGTGTTGGTAGTCATCACCAGCCACGTCACAGCTCGATACATCGCCCCTGTATCTAGATAACACAGACCCAGAGCTTGGGCGACTTGTCTGGTAACTGTAGATTTGCCAGCGCCGGCAGGTCCGTCGATCGCCACAATTGGCCGACGATTCCTGATAATTATATTGTCAATCAACCGAGTAGAGCCGATTCTGGCTGCCACGGCTAAAAGTCCCGCCGTTTCCACAACTGCCAAGGGTGCGAGAGTGTCGGGATTGACCAGTTCAGCATACTCTAGGGAGACTGATGGCTCAAGGGCAAATTCTGCTGTGACGGCCGCCAGTGTCGCCTCCGCAGTGCGATCGCCCCCACAGAAGGTTTTCCACCCTTGCTGTAGAGCGCGGTAGAGTATGCCAGCTTGCTGTTTTTGCTCTGGTGTTAAATATTGATTGCGAGAGCTCAGGGCTAGTCCGGAAGCTTCACGGACGATCGGACAAGCAATAATCTCTACAGGCAAGTTAAAATCGGCGACCAGTTTTCGGATAATTGCTACTTGCTGGGCGTCTTTTTGACCAAAATAAGCTCTTGTCGGCTGCACCAAACTCAAAAGTTTAGTGACGATGGCTGCTACACCCTGAAAATGACCAGGCCTGGACTTGCCACACAAAACCGATGTCATCGCCGGTGGTGGGACAACTTGAGTCAAGGATGAAAGGTCAATCAGTGTCACCGCAGGAGTCTGGGCTCCTGAGTTGCCTGTCTCGATGCCCGAATCCCCAAACATTTCCAGTTCTGAGGGAGCAAAAATTACATCAACTCCAGCTTCTTGGCATAGCAGCCGGTCTTGCTCCAAATTGCGAGGATAGTCTTGAAAATCCTCCTTTGGCCCAAATTGCAGCGGGTTGACAAAAATGCTGACCACGACGATCGCATTTTCTTGTCTGGCCCGCTGGATCAAGCTCAAATGCCCGCTGTGCAAAGACCCCATCGTCGGCACTAAACCGATTTGTACATGGGATGCTACAGATTTTTGTGAATTTAAGTAGCAGCGTAGGGCTGCAATGGTAGTAAACAGGCGCACGGATACACTCCTGAAGGCATTCGTCTGTATTGTGCCTTACAGTAGGGTTTAACGTCCAACAGTTGCTCGTGGCTTTGGTGCTATGACTTCAATTTCCACCGGAGCTACGCCACTGCCCATCATGCCGAGCACGCTGGCTGCGCCTGCGGACAAGTCAATCACTCGATCGCCCACATAGGGGCCTCGGTCATTGATGCGGACGACGACGGTACGGCCGTTGTCGAGATTTCTTACCATTAGTAGAGTTCCGAAGGGCAAGTTCCGGTGGGCTGCGGTCAAATCATTTTGGTTGAATCGCTCGCCACTGGCGCTGAGGTTGCCGTCAAAGCCTGGGCCGTACCAGGATGCCCAGCCATTGATCCGAACTTGAACTGGGCCTAGGGAAAGCACCGGGCTTTCAGGTTGGGGCTTGCCGATCACTTCTTGGAGCGGTGGGGCGTTACCCAGCAGCCTGCGGAGGCGATTGGTTGCTTGTAAGGCATCTAGGCTGAAGTCGCTGGTGGTATCCGGGAGGATGGTTTCGGCGTTAATGTTTACCAAGTCCTCGCCGTTTGCCTGGATCAGGTAGCGATTGCCTTTTTCCCACTTGACGGTAATGCTGTTTGGGTCAACGTTGTTGCGCGCCAACTGATTGAGTCTTGCTGCTAAGCTTGACGCCCGCCACACAGGGTCGGTTTCTTGGGCGCTGGAATTGCTGGACTTTTTGGTGTCAGACCCATTTTCTCTCTGGCCGACTACTTTCAACTGACTGGTGGCATTTACAGAACTTTTGCCAGTCTCTGTCTTTTTGGTATTCGCTTCTGGACTCGTGTTCAGAAATGTGATGACTGGAATGTTCCGCACGTATACTGTCGCTGCTTGTCGCCCTTCCAATTCGTGGGACTGAATTTTGGCGATCGAGTTTTGTTCAATGTCAGCTCTTGCTTGGTACTGATATTGTCCAACTTTTTCTGCTTCGACCCGAGTCGTGTTTAACTGCGGGGACGGTTGGGTCAAAACTACTTGCTTGTTTTCCTGAAAGTTTTGCCTGGAAGTATCAGTTGCTTGTGCGTGACAAGATGATGCCGTTCCTACCGCAGGAACTAAGAGGACAGCTAGTAGACTACCAACAAATTTTTCCTTCATACGTCCATTTTTGTGAAGAGCCATTGCTAACGGAGGTTAGGGGATTGGCCTGATGGGCGATCGGCATTAGGGATTTCCCTCCTGTCCTTCGCTGTTCCCCCGCGAGTCAAATCAAACTGTCGGGCTGCATTTTTGCTTTTGTGTTTGGGCCAAATAATTTTTTGGCTGCAACTTCCCTGACACTTGACAACTCATACTCAATTTGCAATTTGTGTTTTGTTAACGAACTGCAACAGACTACCACAAACTTTTGAGCTTGGGGATCGCTGTTCCCACGCATTTTGCCAAAAATTCCTCGGATCTTCACAGTTCACTCTCTGAGAAAATGCTTTAATGACAGTGCTTGCAGAGTTTTTCGCAATTCCTGAAAAATTTACAAAAATTTACAAAACTTTACAGAAATTCATAAATATTTTGTGGACGCTAAAATCTCAAATCTCCCATCTCAAACCTCAAATCGCTAGACTTGGCAATAAACTAAAGACTAGAAATCGACTAAGGCGAACTTATGGACTATCGGGAAGCAGGTGTGGATGTTGAGGCGGGCAGAGCTTTTGTCTCGCGCATCGGCAGTATGGTGAAGAGCACCCACCGATCGGGTGTTTTAGGCGGATTCGGCGGGTTTAGCGGGTTTTTCAGCGTCCCGGAGGGTTTAAAAGAGCCGATTATGGTTTCCGGGACTGATGGCGTCGGGACTAAGTTGAAATTGGCCCACGAACTCGATCACCACGACACCGTAGGTATCGACTTGGTGGCGATGTGCGTCAATGATGTGCTCACATCCGGGGCGGAACCGCTATTTTTTCTCGATTATTTGGCGACGGGAAAGTTAAATCCCGAACAACTAGCTGCTGTGGTTGCTGGCATTGTTGATGGTTGCAAGCAAGCTGGCTGTGCTCTGTTGGGCGGGGAGACAGCCGAAATGCCCGGTTTTTACCAAGCGGGAGAGTACGATTTGGCTGGCTTTTGCGTCGGAATTGTCGAAAAGAGCAAATTGTTAGACGGTTCGCGGGTTACAGTCGGAGATGTGGCGATCGGGCTGGCTAGTTCCGGCGTCCACAGCAACGGTTTTAGTTTGGTCAGAAAAATTGCAGGCGATTTGGGTTTTGACTGGCATTCCCAACCAGAAAAATTAGGTGGCAAAAGTTTAGGAGAAGTCCTCTTAACTCCCACTACCATTTATGTAAAGCCAGTTCTCGAAGCCATTAACAGTGGTTTGGATATTCACGGCATGGCCCACATTACTGGCGGCGGTTTGCCGGAGAATTTGCCTCGCTGTTTGGCAGCCAATCAATCTATCAAAATTGACACTAATAGCTGGCCCAATTTGCCGATTTTTGAGTGGATTGCTCAAGCCGGCAAAGTTGCCACTGTTGATATGTTCCATACTTTTAATATGGGCATTGGTTTTGTGCTGTTGGTCGATCGCACCGCAGTCGATCGCACAATTCAATGGTTTGAATCTCAGGATATTCCCGCTTGGGCGATCGGAGCAGTTATTGACTCTGATGAAAATCATAGCACTTGTCAAATCGCTTAGGAAAAATATTTTTTGGGTGGGCGCTACCATTATCCCACCCAATTAAGAGAAATATCCTCCCAGCAGTACCCACCCAAAACTTTACCTTTGCATTACTAAAAATTAAGCAATTTATAGTAATCAATTAATCTTGCCATGATAATTTTTGAGTGACTTCAACAAAAAGTCAAAGTAATTATCTTTGAGTCAATCAGGAAAATTAAAATCATGGCAGTTACTGAGTTTTTTTTACTGACAAATAGCGATGACAATTTCACCGTTACTCCTGGCTTACTCAAGGGAATATTGGGGGGGATTTCAGCCCTTGGTGGTAACGACAATATTACCGGAAGTAGTGATTCAGAGGCAATTAATGGCAATTCTGGTAATGATTCACTGTCTGGTGGTAGCGGCAACGACACCCTGATTGGCGGTCAAGGTAATGATATCTTGCTAGGTGGAGATGGGAACGATTTTCTCAGTGGAGACAAAGGTTTAGATACTCTCACTGGCGGCACTGGAAATGATACGTTCTTGTTGCGTCGCACTCAAGGTGCTGATGTTATTACTGATTTTAGTTCGGGCGATCGCTTAACCTTAGAAAATCAACTTCAATTCTCGGACTTGTTAATTACTAGCACCGGGCTAAATACAGCAATTAGCCTCCGAGACGGCACATTGCTAGCAACAATCAATGGAGTGCCAACTATTAACCAAAGCAATTTTGTTGAACTGCCCCGCCGCCCCTTAATTATCGGACATCGCGGCGCAAGTGGCTACCGCCCTGAGCATACCCTAGCTTCCTACGAATTGGCGATCGAGATGGGTGCAGATTTCATTGAACCAGACTTAGTTTCCACTAAAGATGGAGTGTTAATTGCCCGCCACGAAAATGAAATTTCGGGGACTACTGATATTGCCAAACGACCGGAATTTGCCGATCGCAAACGCAAAAAAACCATTGACGGTGCAGAAGTAGAAGGTTGGTTTACAGAAGATTTGACCTTAGCCGAAATCAAAACTTTGCGGGCGCGGGAACGCTTGCCAGAGTTACGGGGGACAGCATTTGACGGTCAATTCCAAGTTCCTACATTTCAAGAAGTCATCGATTTAGCCAAGCGCAAAAGTGCCGAAAAAGGGCGAACAATTGGACTTTATCCAGAGACAAAACACCCGACTTATTTTAAGTCTGTTAATTTGCCTTTAGAGCAACGGTTAGTGCAAGTGCTGTCTGCTAATGGATATACCAAACGCACAGATCCGGTGTTTATCCAATCCTTTGAAGTGGGAAATCTCAAAGAGTTAAATCGCTTGACAGACTTGCCGCTGGTGCAGTTAATGGATGACTTTGCAGAAAAACCCTATGATTTTGTCGTGAGTGGCGATCGGCGTACCTACCGCGATTTAATGACAACCCAAGGGTTAGCAGAAATCAAAACCTATGCTGACGGAATCGGGCCTTGGAAGCGGACAATAGTTGTCGAAGGTGCAGATAAGAAATTACAGCCCGCTAATACTTTAATCACCGATGCTCACCTGGCTGGGTTATTAGTTCACACTTACACTTTTCGCAATGAATCTCCTACTTATGTGGCTCCAGAGTATGGCGGTAATCCAGCTTTGGAGTACGAACAATTTTACCGATTAGGTGTAGACGGTGTGTTTAGCGATTTTCCCGATACAGCTTTTAATGCAGCGGCACGGCTTTATCCTTTCTCAAGTGTAGACTCTCTAAAAGGCGTGAGTTTGTAGGATTTACTCGGCGAATCGGTTAGGAAAAATTCTTGTAGGATGGGCGCTGCTATCATCTCATCCAATTAGGAGAAATATCGTCACAGCAGCGCTCACCCTATTACTATGTCTTAACCACCTTGACGGTTGCTATAGTAATGGGGTAGATTAATTTTAATTGATTGAAATAAAAAAAAAATCGCCATTTTTTTGAGGGTAAAAAGCTTGACTTTTCCCAGCCAATGAAGTACAATCTAATAATGGGAGTGGTGAGTAAAATAATTATTTTACTCACCACTCCCATTCTCTAAAATATACCATAAAAATCCCCGCCCTGTCAATAGATAATCCTTCTTTTTTAAGGCAAATTTTTTTAACAAGATTTTCAGAAAGTGCGATCGCATTCACCAATAGAACTAAGGTTAAAAAACCCGATTTCTAAGACAAATCCTGCATCTCGGCGACGAATATTCACGTAGAAACCTGGTTTTTCGTAGCCCATCCCTAATACCAATTTAATGTGAAGTTGCATATATCTCGATCCCCCTAAATCCCCCTTAATAAGGGGGACTTTGATCGGAATCTTGTCCCCCCCTTATTAAGGGGGGTTAGGGGGGATCGGATTCTATGCAGCCTCATAAAAAATTGGTACAAGTCCTAACTAAATTACAATGAAGACAACCTAAAGGAGGTAATAGTATGTTGACAAGCGATATCAAAGCTCTACTTGACCAACAAGCACTCCAACGCCAAGATCCCGAATGCCGCTATATTACCGATCGCGTTAACTGGGAACAATACGAAACCTTACTCACCAGAAATGGGGATAGTTCAGCATATCGAGTCACATATTTAGATGGAGTCTTAGAAATTATCTCACCTTCCCGTCGCCATGAAATCAGAAAAACGCGCATTGGAGACCTTTTAGTCATTTACTTTTTAGAAGCCGATATCGACTATTTTCCCTTTGGTTCTACAACCCTGCGGCAAGAGGAAAAAAGAGGCGGGACAGAACCCGATGAAGCTTACTGCATTGGTACAGACAAAGAATTTCCCGATTTGGCAATTGAGGTTGTTGTTACCAGTGGTGGCCTGAATAAACTGGAAGTTTACAGAAGGTTAAATGTTAAAGAAGTTTGGTTTTGGCAAAATGAACGTTTTAGCCTCTACTACCTGCGAGAAGAAATTCCAGTTCAATTTGTCCAAACCTGCGGTTATGAGCAAATCAGTCGCAGCGAAATCCTCCCTGATTTAGATATAGAATTGCTGGCAGAATATGTCCGATATCCGAATTCCCTCGCAGCCGTTAAGGAATTTCGACAACGACTGATGTCTCGTTAGAATGACAGTAAACATTGGGTAGGGTGCGTCGCTGTGAGATTGTCGCTGTTTTTTTGGGATTTTTGATGGCGACGCACCCTACAGATACTATACTTAAGGCATCATGCTAGTTTGTAATTCAGATGAACACGATCGCGATCGCCCTTTCAGATGAGCGCCTACTAAAATTACAACAAGTCGCGAACGACTTAAATGTCTCGATAGAAGAGTTGGTTTTAATAGGGATAGAAAATTTACTTGCACAGAAAGAAGTTTCTTCACAAAATACTACTCAAAATATCCTCAACAAAAAAGCTGGAATTTCCCCTGAGATAGTTGACAAATTTTATGCACTAGCCTCGGATTGGGAGAAAGAGGTTGCTGGACTTTCTTCAACTGCCCAAATGTCTCAGTATCCGGCATATCAGGAAATTATTAATATGGGAACTAAAATCGTGCCACTGTTGCTATTAGAATTGAAAAAAAATCCTGTTTACTGGTTGTCGGCTTTGGGTGCAATTACGGGGGAAAATCCCATTAAACCAGAACAAAGGGGAAGAGTAAAACAGATGGCCTCAGCTTGGATAGAGTGGGGTAGAAATCAAGGCTACCTGGAAGAGAATGTATAGAAGACCAGAATTTGAATTCAAATTGAACACGAACTCGATGGGTTGGTTGGCGACAGGTACGGAGTTGTCGGTCAAATTCTCAAACGTGCGGTAAATTAGGGATTAGTGCCATGTCCATTTCCAAACCTGAAAAGCCACAGTCTTTAAAACCGATTAATCCCCCGGATCTTCAAATGCGGGCGATCGCCTACAGTTTAGATACTTTAATTCCAGGGCTCTACATTTGGCTAGGTGCAATCAAAATTCGGATTGGGGGTAGTTTACCAGAAGAAAGTTATCCGGGGACTATTCACAGTCCAATTGGCATTGCTTTAGTATTCCCTGGCTACCACATCTACAGCACTTATCAAGGTAGCTATGACCCTACGGATAACTATTTATGGTAAAGCGGAGTTAGGATAGTACCAAGAGATGGTCAAATAATTAAACATGATCGATGACGAATTACGACAACAAATTTCTGAAATAGCTAGTAAATTTAAGCTGTTTGAATGTAATACTTGCGCTTTAAGCATCCAAGAGTTTTTAATTCAAAGGGGTATTTCTGGAAAAAAAATTAAAATTTATACTGGCAGTGCCAAGGGAAAGTATGGTAATATTTACCATGATGACCTCGGACAAAATATTGCTACAAATGGACGGCATGAAGCGATTTCAGTTCAAGTTAATGGGGAGGAATTAATTTTTGATAATATCCACAATGAAGGAATTACTAAACAAGAGTGGTTGGGAAAATTTTATTGTTTGGCAATGGATCTGGGCGGTCAATTTGAGATTACGGAAATTGAATTTTAGCTGAAAGGAGATGAAACAATGTTAGATTTGTATGATTTGCTAGGAAAAATCAAGCAAAGATCGTCTTTATACTTGGGGAATCGATCGCTTAGTCATCTTCATGTTTTTTTGGACGGTTATACCTTTGCCCGCCGTCAACTTGGCATCCCTGTAACAGAACAAGAAACAAAGTTTGAAGAGTTTCAAGAGTGGATAGAGAATCGATTTAACCAAGCAGATACTCAATCTTGGAGTCGGATTATTCTTTTTTATTCTGAGGATGAATCCGATGCACTGAAGCGCTTTTTTGATTTATTTGAAGAATTCTTGAATAGTGAACAGTTCCCCAAAATTGATGCAACAAATAATTCTGAAATGTCTGATGAGTTGAGTGTTGTAGGTGTAAATGGTTGAGTCGGATATTGATAGGGATGGGAGATGAGCGATCGCACTTTCGGACAAAAAGGGCGATCGCACTTGGGAAAAAGAAACAAGTGCGCTACACTCAAAGCATTATGAAACTGCTTTGAGGTATTGCGTTACAGGCTTCAAATCGATGTCATCGTTGTTCGTCACACTTTGACCAACTGATTCTCGAATTTTCATGTCTTTTCCCTCACTGAAAGTAGAGTACACGCACCCTATCAGAGTAAATCTTCTTCAGATAGCTGGGCTATTTTCATTAAAGCTCTCAAGGTTCCAACTTTCAAATCTTGATTGCGGTGAACAGGAATTGACAAAATTTGCTCTAATTCTGGGTTTTCATAGATATGATGACTCCCAGTAATTCTTTTCAAAACCCAACCTTTCTGCTCTACTATTTTGCAAAGTTGTTTGCCAGAAATAGATTTTATACAGTAATCTCCACAATTTTATCTGTGGAAGCAACTGCTTCACGACTATTAGCAACTTCGAGCCAGCCGACCATAGCATCTTTTAAATTAATCATCACTTCTTCGATAGTGTCTCCTTCAGTAATGCACCCAGGCAGTGCGGGAACTTCTGCCCAATAGCCACCTTCTTCTGCTGGATGAATGATTGCTCTAATTTTCATACATTTATTCAGTTATTTGTTAAGACTATCATAGCAAATATCAATCAATTATAGTGAGTATCTAGTACAATCATTGTAGCACTTCCCAATCTTCCAACGAAACCGCAGGTTCAAACGGTTCATCATAGCCAATGACTGTGCCGCGCAAAGGATATAGAAAAGTATTTTTCATGGTTTCATTTACCAAATTTAGATAGCTAATGAATTCTCGATATCCATCCAATTCTGTTTGTTCTTCGGAAGTTAAATTTGATGCTTGTTGTTGAGCTATTAAAGTTTGAATTCGTTCCTGGGTTTGAATGGAAGCGCTGAATATTAAGAGTCCGTTGACTAATTCAATGTGGACAGAACCTTCGCTGGGCAAGCTGCTGGGTAAGTGAGGCAGTTTGAGGGGCAAATTAGCAATCATGGCATTAATTGACTGTATTTGATGTTGGTTTTTTAATTATACCGATCGCAGTGAAAATTAGGTTATGTTAAACTAGAATTAGCCTGCCGGGGTTTTAGCATAAGTTATAATCAAGATCGATGTGTCCGGTTAATCTCCCATGACTACACAATCTGCTTCGCGTTATGTCGCACGTCACCCTGAAATCTTGCAAGGGGAACCAATTATCGCAGGGACGAGAACTTCCGTTCGTGCGATCGTGGAATTGTGGCGTTTAGGTATTACTCCTGAAGAAATTCCGATGCACTTACCTCATCTGAAATTAGCTCAAATTTTTGACGCACTGAGTTTTTATTTGGACAACCAGGAAGAAATAAATACTTATATTGAGCGCAATCGAATTCCTGAAGAATTGATTCATCCTGCTGTGAAAGCTGCCATGAAAAAACCGTGAAACTATTTGCAACTATTCATACAGATGAAGATGTTTCTAGGCTGGTAGCGACTTTGCTGCGGGCTAGGGGTTTTGATGTGACGACAACCAGCGAACAGGGAATGCTGAGTCAATTGGATAGCCAACAATTGGCTTATGCTGCATCTGTCGATCGATGCTTGCTCACTCACTCACAATCGTGTGGATTTTGAGCGATTACACCTAGAATATATGACAGAAGGATGGGAACATTCGGGTATCATTGTTACTCCTCAAAAGAACGCCTATGAGATTGTGCAACGGGTTGCTATTCTATTAAATACGTTGACGGCTGATGAAATTGCTAATCAGCTTTTATATGTGTAAATTGAGCGTCTATTGAAAAATGAGCGATCGCATTTTGGAATTCGACATGGGAAAGGCGATCGCAATGCACGGAAAAAGAAACAATTGCGCTACACCCAAAACATTATGAGACTGCTTTGAGGTATTGCGTTACAGGTTTCAAATCGATGTCATCGTTGTCAGTCAGTATTTTGAATAAATGACGCGGGATGCCTGCTGCAATCAAAACTGACAAATCGCGATCGAGCTTTGAGAAGTCTTCATAGATGCCAACAAACTGACTGACGCAAGCTAAAGATTCATTTTTTGGGTCATTGACTCCCGTGTATTTATACTGAATATCAAAACCTGCTTTTTCGCCAATTTCTTCGATATCCCAGTCTACAAGATTAAGATCGATCGCTTCAACGGTTAGGGCAATATGACCGGGTGGTATGGGGTCAAGAGGCTCGCAGCACCAGCCCTCAGAATTGTTCCAGACACTCTTACCAAGAGATTCTCTAATTTTCATGTATTTTCCCTCACTGAAAGTAGCAGCGAAACCAGGCTTTGCCTTCAGGACGAACATCTGCAAGAGATTCTTCATATTCAGTTGCTAGCTGTTGGCATTTCTTTTTCGCTTCTTTTAGGTTATACGCTTGTACGGGTTCGTTGATGGGATTGCCAAGCTCTTCTTTTTCCCGATCTGGATCTCTCACTCGTCCCCCTTTTTGCTGCTTTTGCTGGATGAGGGGGCTTGCTGAGCCTGGAACCATATTTCTATTGCTTCTTCCAACCCTTCTCCTATATTTAGCTGCTTGAGAGTACACGCAGCTTTAAACTGAAGTCCTAGTTCTTTTCGGACATCTCCCGATAGCTGTATGTAATTTGGGTCCTGTCGCTTGGCTGACACTTCTGTACTTTTTCCCATTTAGGTTTCCTCCAATTTTTATATTCTCGCGATCGTACACCTGTTCTGCTGATATGTTATCATGTTAACAAGTTGAATATGTGCGCGAGTGAATAAAAAAAGGGCGATCGCTTTTGGGATAGCTGGATGCAAAGGAGCGATCGCCCTTTTGGATTCGGAATGAGAAAGGCGATCGCACTTTGCCCAGTCCTCATAGATACTCACAAACTGACTTACGCAAGCTATAGTTAAATAAGCTTAACAATGTAATATAACTATGGTTGACTAAGCTGAACTATGGTAAAATGACACTAACTCAAAAGTTTATACAAAAATCTCTAATATTCACATCGTTCAAAAGGAGCAACAGTGTCAGCAAAAGATTACTATCATCCAGTTGTGAAACAGGCACTTGTTAAAGCTGGCTGGAAAATTACTCATGACCCATTGTTAGTGAAATGGGCCAAGCGAAAACTATTTGTCGATCTCGGAGCAGAAAAACTGATTGCTGCTGAAAATAATCAGTCTAAGATAGCTGTTGAAGTTAAAAGTTTTATCAGTGATTCTAAAATTTTAGATTTAGAGAAGGCTTTGGGACAATACATTCTTTATCAGAAAATTTTAGAACAAACTGAACCGGAAAGAACGCTCTATCTTGCTATGCCGGTGATGTCTTTTGAAGAGCTTTTTATTGAAGATAAATTTGCTGATATTTTATTGGTAGATAATCATTTAAAGTTGATTGTTTTTAATCCACAAATGGAGGAGATTGTGAAATGGATACCATAGCAGATTGCCGCCAGATTGTCAAAGGAATTATTAATGAATACTCAGGTTTTTTGAATTCTGAAACTGAGGTACAAAGTCAAGTAATTTTCGATTTAGAAAACGACCGCTATATGTTACTTTCGATGGGATGGTTTCAGGGGAGAAGAATTCACGATTGCGTCATACACATGGATATTATCTACGGTCAAGTTTGGATTCAAGCTAATAATACCGATCGCTCGATCGCTGAAGAATTAGTAGCAGCGGGCATTCCCCCTAAGTTAATTGTTTTAGGACTTCAACCGCCTGAAGTAAGAGCTTATACAGCTTATGGCGTACCGAATTCAATACATTCTCAAGAATTATTGCAAGTGGGTTAAATTTGGAGAGGAAGAGCGATCGCCCTTTTGGTTATTTGGACAATAAGGGCGATCGCACTTTGGAAAATAAGGGCGATCGCCCTTTGGAAAGCTGCAATCAAAGCTGACAAATCGCGATCGAGCTTTGACCAGTCTTCATAGATGCCGACAAACTGACTTACGCAAGCTAAAGATTCATTTTTTGGGTCATTGACTCCCGTGTATCTGTACTGAATATCAAAACCTGCTTTTTCGCCAATTTCTTCGATATCCCAGTCTACAAGATCTAGGGAAATTGCTTCAACGGCTAGGGCAATATGACCGGGCGGTATGGGGTCAAGAGGCTCGCAGCACCAACCCTCAGAATTGTTCCATACACTCTTACCTTGAGATTCTCGAATTTTCATAAGTTTCTGAGCATAAAATGTTACAAACTTGGTTATGATAATTAAGAAAAGACGATAGTTAATTTATTAACTTAAATGTACCAGATTGAATACACTCCGCAAGCAATACAAGACATAAAATACTTTAAGAAGCACGAGCAACAACAAATCTTGAGCGAAATTCCTGTGCAATTGCGATATGAACCTAGTGTTGAGACTCGTAACCGCAAGCGCACTCGACCTAATAGTATTGCAGGTTGGGAATTGCGGATTGCGGAGTTTCGAGTCTTTTATAATGTTGAAGAACAGGTACAGATTGTAGAAATTAAGCGTATTGGCGAGAAAGAGGGTAATACTTTTTTATTTCGAGGACAACAGGAGGATGTATGACAATTAAATGGAATTATCGAGTGTTTCTGGAAGATAACGGCGATTATATCATTCGGGAAGTGTTTTATGAAGCAGGTGGAGCGATCGCAGGATGTACTGAAAATGCTGTGGAACCTTGGGGAAAAAGCTTAGAAGAATTAGCAAAAAACATTGAGTGGTTTAAAGAAGCATTGACGTTACCCGTTTTGACACTCGCTGACATTCCCGAACCGCTTCGGAGATCGGAGTCAAAGCAAGAGCACAGCGGCAACATTTCTCACGAGCAACTGATGGTAGAATTAGGTTTGGCTGAGCCATTTCCCGTGAATTAAATGTAGGGGGCGATCGCCCTTTTGGTTATTTGGACAATAAGGGCGATCGCTCTGGGAAAAACAAAAAATTGCTACATCTGAGCAACTTGTCTCATCAACTCATTCAGTTCCCCATCAATAGCATTTAATCGATCCGAGAGCAATTTTAACTCCTGAATCTTTTGGTCAACATTGACTTGACCTTTTTGCTTTTCAGCCAAAATTGAGTTAACTTGAGTCCGAACACTTTGAATCTCGCTACCAAGTCCTCTATCTACACCGTCCTCAATTTCTTTAATCTTAGCTGCAACAGCATTGGCTACTTCATCGGGCTGGTTTGATGCTTGAAATTGAATTTTGTATTCTTTCCCTACTTGTTGTTTAACTTTGTCGTTAATCCCATTAACCTTAATGAAGGCTTGTAATGAACTACTAGCAAGTATTGCTGGAACTAATATCCAAGGATTTAGTCCAACAAGCAAGTAAGTTATGCCAACAGTAGCAAGTTGAGGAATAAGACTTTTGAGCATTTCTTTGTAGCCAAATAACCCTCCTATCGCGGCAGAACCATAGTCCATCAATACAAAACCAGCAATCCCAGAAAGGATGCGATTAATCGGAGAAATTTTAGTATCTTCTACCTGGACATCTAGTTTTGATACCTTAGTTCCAGAAATCTCAACACGCACTCGATCTAAATCGGAGAAAAAGTTGCCTGCTTTGTCTTCTAATTCCTTGAATAGATCATCCAAACGACTTCCTAGAAAGGGCTGTAACTCCTGACGTTGCCATTGGGTAAACTCTTTCTCTACTTTGCTAGAAAGATATTGAGTTACCTCTTCAACAACTCTTTTAGCCGCCGCTTCCATCTTGAAAACATCTTTCCACAATATGATGCTTTCTTGGATTGTATATTCACTCACCCAGTCATCAATTTTGTCACCGACTTGATTCAGAAGCTGACGAGATTTTCCTCTAACTAACTCTTTAATATCTTCGCGGAAGTTCGATATCCTTCTAACTATGCTTTCACGCTCCTTTTCTAGAGATCGCAATGACTCCTGAGCATCAGCATAGCGTTTTTCCAAAGTTTGCAAATCAGTTCTCAGCATAGATTCTCGCTGAGGAATGATTTTTCGGGACTCCTCAATAGACATTCGGAAGACTTTTTCTGAACGGACAATTTTCACCCGCCCTCTTTCCTTAGCTAAAAATGTTGCTAGTGCTTGCTCTACAAGTTCTATACCAGAAGCCTTAATCCGGTTCACATCGTTCTCTAAATAACCTTCCAAAGCATCCACAGCCGTGATGAAAAAGATACCCTTGGTTCCTTGTTTGGTTAGATTACTAAACTGAGATAAGCCGTGTTGTCTGACTCGCTCTTGCTCTTCTTTTCTGCGAATATCATTGAAGCGATTGCAGATAAAAAAGATATCCTCATGACCGCAATTACTCAACAGTTCGATCATCTTCTGTTCGGAAATTGACGGACCGAGTTGTTCGCAAGACAGAACAAAAAGCACAGCATCGACTCTTGACAAGTAATCCACTGTGACTTGCTGGCGTACTTCGTTCTCATTCAGTCCCGGAGAATCAATAATTTCTACACCATTGCGACAAAGTTCCAAAGGCCAAAATAATTCCACCTTTTCATAGGGGCTTTCTTTGCCTTCTTTTTTACCAGAATCTTTAATAACAACATACTCCTCAATTTTGTCCACAGGTATTTCCTGGGGCGGTCGCGGTGAACCAGAAGCAGGCTTTTTGTGATATAGCATCGCTTTCTGCTTATCTCCCCATTTAACTTCATTAATGATTGCAGTAGTTGGTGTTGAGTATGCTGGTAGCACTTCTTGTCGCAACAAAGCATTAATAAAAGTGCTTTTTCCCCGCTTAAACTCACCCACTACAAGCACTTTGAAGCCATCGGTTAAAATTCGCTCCTCTAGCTTACGAATATTTGCTTCTGTTTCGGTCATGTTAAGAGAATGTAACACATCTATTTGCTGCTTTACCAAAACAGCTAGGGCGTTACGTTTTTGTTGAAATAACTGATATTGTCGATCGTTAGAGTTCATAGTAGTCTCCTTTTGACTATTAGATAGAGTTTAGCCAGCGAGATTAGAGAGATTGAGTTAGGTAACTGATTTAATACATCAACGTAAATTGACTTTTATTTGCAGTTGCCTTCGCTCAATCTCCGCTAAGTCAGCTTGAATGGTCGCTTGCAACTGTGTCAACCGCTGCAATTCCATTTTTTGTTCGTCCAACATACCATCTACAACGGATTTGTAGTGAGTAATGTAAGCATTAATCCGCTGATTTATGGCTGTCTTCAGGTTGTCCGCATCTTTTTTTACTGTTGGTTGCACCTGTTGTTTGATTTCAGCAAAACAGTTATAAATTTTAGGTCGAATTTCATTCCAAATCTTTTGCTTGCGCTCGTCAAGCAAGCCACGAAATAGATGAGAAAACAAGCCTGCCATTGCATTACCAAAACTTGAACTGTTGAGTTGTTGTGCTGAAGAAATAACTGAATATGTATTGATTGAAATATTACTACTTGCGAACACCGAATTAGTTTCAACACGCCCACCTAATGCTTGTAAGCTCCGATAGACTTCAGTAAATTTTTTATCAAAATATTGCCCAACTTCGTGTGCAGACTGAGAAAGATTCTGGCATTCATTTTGAATACTATCACTTAGTAAGTTTTGTTGCTCTCGTAAAATTGTCGCAACCTTAGTATTAAGAACATACTTGAGACCGTCCCAATCACTTGCGCCAAAAATAGCTTCTTTTACTTTAGCAGTAGTTCGATCTCTAAAATTATCAACATGATCGTTGATTTTATTTTCCGAGCGAGTAGCAGTTCGATCGATCATATTAATACACTCTCTATATTGTTGATTTTTAAAATATTCAATGTCTTGAATAGTTTCTTTCTGAATTTGAGCTTCTTTTTCTTTGTATTGATTCCATTGAGATTGTAAATAACTTTTGATTTGATTAAATAGCTGACCAAATAAACCTTGGATATTTTCACTAATAATCGCATTTCGTTCAGATTTTAAGCGTTCTATGATTTCAACCTGCATTTGCGTGAATTGCTCGATCCAAAATTCCGGGTTATTTACTGCTTGCTGCTCTCCTGTGACATCATCCATAACAACCTGAGCAGAACATGAATACAATTTATTAGGATTAACTTCTAGCTGATCTACCAATCTCTCTCTCACATTAGCCAACATTCTATTATGTTCTCTCTGGCGAATTTGATCCATGCGGCTAACAACAAATATACAGCGATCTAGCGAAGATTGTATTGTCGAGATCAAAAATTCCGCCAAAGTGTCACTTACAGGTTGTGTAGCAGGAATTATAACAATAGCAACATCAGCTTCGTTTTCTACAATTTCTCGTGTAATTTGTGCGTGTCTGGTATTGGTAGCATTAGTACCAGGTAGGTCAATAATCACGATATTATTTTGTAGAAAAGTGGCTGGATGATTAATATTAACATCAATAACTTCTTTGGCTATCTCTTCTTCAGACGTAACTTTGTGAATAAACTCCCTAATATCTATACCCTTAGCCCTAATGTCTTCAGATGTAATTATATTTGTAAGATTATTTGAGCTGTTAAAAAGGCTGAATAAAAAAGCAACGGCATCATTTAAAAAATCTTCAATAGCAGTTACTATGTCAAAGTCTAAACCTAAATTTTCGATAAATCTAATAATAGCTGATATAGCATTTCTAGTCCAAAATCTTCTTGGTTTAATTATTTCTGGTACTTGCCTAAAATTTATTTCTATGTTAATTTCTTGACCATAGCGTAATCTAGTAGCAGCAGCAGTTGTCACTAAAGCTGATGTTTTCAGCAAATTATCACGAATTAAAGCATTAATAAATGTACTTTTACCACTAGAAAATTCTCCAATCACTGCTAAGTAAAGATTGGGGTCGTTTTGTCTTTGCTGAATGCGTTGTATTAGCTGATTTAACTCAATTTTTTGGGATTGGGGCAGTTGCGATCGCTCAATTACATTATCGGCAAATTGTATATGGTCATCATAATTATTCATATTACTATCCGTTAAATTTTGGCTAAAAAAAAGCGGAATTGCCCGATCGATCGCACGCACGCACCCCAAATAGATACCGCAACGCCTAAGCATCCAGTACCAACTCGGCCCCGCACCAAGCAACGTCTTGCTCCTATATATGTATTCGGTTTGAATTCCAAATTTTATGCAAAATCTGGCGTATTGTTACAAAACTTTACACTAGCCCACCAACCGCTGCTGTGTCCGCACCCTAAGCTCTTCACAAAAAGCTCTATGTTTTTACAACAGCAGACCGATCGCCACATCGGTTTCAGCAATGATAAACTAAGTTATACTCAGATAGCAACTAACCAAAGCTATAACTTTAGTTAGGCTATAGCTATCAACTAAGCGAGACATACTGCGATGACATCCAGCGACGAGATGTTTGCCGAAGCTGCGAATAACTGGGACTTGGAAAGGCTCTACAAAGCTATGGCAGAAGCCAAGTGGCAAGTATCTCCCCGTTCCAGAAAGGGACTTACAGAACGGGAAAAGCTTTTTCTCCGAGGTTTGCTCTGCGGCCACAGCCCTGCGGAAATAGCTAGCCAACTCCATCAAAGTCGTAAAGGTGTTGAGGTTTATATATCTAAAACTTTATATCAATACTTTAAAAAAATTACAGATGTACCTAACGAAAAGGTAAGCAACTGGAGAAATATTCACAACTGCCTAGAGGAAGCTGGATATAAAACTATGCCGTCTGTTAAATCTCACTCAAGCAATTATTCACCCCAAGTTCCATTAGTAAATATAGTTAACATAAGTTTAAACAATCAAAGTCATTCAATAACAATTGACATTCACCTCCAACTAACATTACCTTCGCTTTCAGAGGCAACAATGACAGAAGACATGGATGGAAAAGATCGCCCGTAAACTAACTAATCTAACTGAAGTGCGATCTGATTAATTCTATCAAGGTGGTATCAGCTTAATCTGGTGGTTGCTCTGTAACCCGTTCTTTCCAGTATCCTGGTTCTGGATTGCAATGCATTACTGCCACAATGTCAAAGTCGAAATTTGCCCGCCCGGTAGCTTAGGGCGATCGCCTACAATAGAATCAACACTCATTGCGATCGCGCGATCGACAGTAAAACAGAATTTTCCAAACACCCTAAGCAACGCCATAGCTCGTAAATGGTCTTGCATAGGGAGGTTGAAGCCCCAAAACAATATCCTCCCGCGCCACACCCATCAGCACTAACTCCTCAGCAATTAATTCATCAGTTTGATTGCGTTGAATCCAGACTTTTTCATTGCGGATATCTAAGTGAATCGGGCAACTATAAATCCGATTATGACCGTCCCAACCTAAATCTAATATCTGATAGTGGTCATGTTCTGTGTCAAATAATACCTGAATTTCAATGTCGCCATTGATGGGTTTAGTCTTGCTATATTCCATCAGGAAAGTGCGAACAATCTGCCGATATTTAGTTAATCTATCCATTCCACAATCACCTCATTAGTAGGGTCATATACCAACAACTTCAGATCATACTCAGCGATCGCCGCTTGTGGCAAAGCACGAGAGAAAAATGAATTATAGGCTGCGATCGGAACTGCCAAATAGAGCGATCGATCTGGCTCCAGACTCCTGAGTGCTAGTCGATAATTCAGAAATTGACCGAGGGCTAGGTGGAAATCAAACATGGCTGATTCACTCAGAAAGCTTTTAACCTCCACGGCAATTTTCTGCAAACCTCGCTCTGCAACTAGAAGCTTTTCCGCTCCCAAGTCAATCCTGAGTCGATCGTCTTCACTAAATTTTAGCTTGAGCGGATCGTCGGTAATCACCCAATTATCCTTCAGAAGAGCAGATTTCACAGACTCATGGAAAACATCCCTAGCCGACATAGACTTTACTCAAAGACCTTGTTTCTATTCTATCCCAACCCAATCTTCTCATACCTAAAAGCGATGCCACTTACAACAACCCCTTAGCTCGCATTTTTACGAAAAATGGTGAAGGCGAAAGCAGAGATTTTTCCTGTTGCACCTGCTCCCATTCTGCACGAATCTCCTGCTCAATTTCAGCTTGAAAGTCGAAGTAATAAGCCATCGCTGCATGAGCCTCCGACTGCATCAAATAAGGATGCTGGCGGCACATTTCTTCCACTGACCAACCGTAGGCTAGATAATCCATCACAATCTGAGCAACCCGCACGCGGGGTATCCGCTGCAACCGTGCGGGTTGACCCGCTACTTTCTCGATATGAGGATAAATTATTGATAGCATAATGATATCCCAAACTAAAATCGCTCAATAGTTAAGTACAATCTTGTTTGATTGTAGCCCAAGAAATTAGGAGACTGCACGTGCCGTGTCCCTACAATATTATTTTGGATTAGATACACTCCAAGAGCCGTCTCCTCTATCTTGACGGTGCAACCTCCTGAATTGATATCATTCACCATCCACTGCCCCTACATCAGCCGATCGCGCCTCCGATCAATTTTGGCCAACGCAGCACCCGAAACATCCGCCACAATACTGATAATCCGATACAAAGCCACCGCACCCAGAATTATACCCGTAGAATAGCGATCGCCAATAATGGAAAACTTGTAGCCACAATTCGGATATTCGCCACTTTTTGCCAGTGAGTGACAAAAGCTTGGGCCATCGAGAATGTCCTAACCGTTGTGGTAGTTGCTATACAAGTGGCGATCGCCCAATCTCTCCTACCTTTTCCGAACCTGAGAGTAAATCAAATTTTACAAGGCGATATTTAATGGCGATCGCCTTGACGCACCATTTATTGCGTGGTGCGTCAGTTGTAAGCCTGTTTAAATTAAGCTGAAATCGGCAGCACTGATTATGCTAGCAGAAACTCCATTTAAAGCAGCTATAATTTCTCCTGTTTCCACAAACTTAATTAAAGTATTGCCGCTGTTTTCCGTAACACTTAATTGCGCGAATGTCAAGCCATTAGCTAGCATCAACAAATCTTTGCCAACTTCAAAATCGGCTATAATATCGATACCAGAATTGGTGGAGAGTAAAAAGCGATCGCTCCCAGCACCGCCAATTAAACTATCATCGCCCAAACCGCCAATCAAAGTATCATTTCCTTTGCCTCCCCAAAAAGTATCATTTCCCTCGCATCCGTCGAGCAAATCATTGCCAATACCCCCACTCAGACAATCATTACCACCACCTCCGCAGAGGATATCATTGCCATAATTGCCGTAGAGAGAATCATCGCCTTCGCCACCGAGGATTGTATCATTTCCCTTGCCTCCAAAGGCGATATCATTACCTTTGCCACCGTCGATAAAATCAGCACCTTCACCCCCCAAAATTAAGTCGTCATCTTCCTTAGCATTTATTGAATCATTTCCGCGATTTCCGAATATGATATCTTCGCCTTCACCGCCAACAATGATGTCATTACCCTTACCGCCCAACAGGATATCATCTCCCTTGTTACCGTCAATAAAATCATTGCCTCGATTGCCGTAAAGGATGTCATTTGCTTCACCGCCGTAGAGGTTATCATCGCCTAAATCCGCATCGAAAATATTCGGACTTGGACTGCCGTAAAAAGCATCATTTTCCGCAGTACCAAACAGAATTTCACCGCTACCATTGCCGTTGATAATGTTGTCAGCTTGGTTGGGGCGATCGAGATTTGGATACTCAATAGTATTGCAAATGCAATCCGGGGAAGAAGGGGAAGGGGAAGGGGAAGGAATTAGAGTTGGTGTTGGAGTTGGCGCAGGCGTCGGAGTTGGAGTTGGCGCAGGCGTCGGAGTTGGCGTGGGAGTTGGCGTGGGAGTTGGTGTATCGGTTGGTGTTGTTGTGGGAGTCGGAGTTGTGGGAGTCGGAGTTGTGGGAGTCGGAGTTGTGGGAGTCGGAGTTGTGGGAGTCGGAGTTGTGGGAGTCGGAGTTGTGGGAGTCGGAGTTGTGGGAGTCGGAGTTGTGG
>NZ_JAHRFC010000068.1:0-25668 GCF_020883015.1 Microcoleus sp. CAWBG640 | reverse complement strand
TACTGCCAGCAAGCTAACTGAACCTGCAACTCAACTAACTCAGCAGCTATTTCTATCTCTGTATCGGCAGCAGTCCATTCAATAAACAGCTTGCTTTCTTCCAGTAAATCTTCAATTATTTCGCTATTAGCTGCATTTTGACATCGGGATTTAATCCGTGCCAAATTTGATGCTAAATTTCCCAGACGAACCGGCAGTTCGTCTCGCAAATAGCGTGACTTTAAAGCATTCCAATCTCTCATAACTCTCCTAATAGCCGTTGAACGATCTGAGCAACTCGATCTCGAATCATCGGATCGAAATCCTTGACAATCATTACATCTTGTGTTATCAGCGTTCCCTGAGCGATCGGCATAACCTAATTTTAAGAGGAGCTCCTAGCTGCAAGGGAGGTTTGCCTACTTTTTTGAGGCTGTTTCTCGATCGTTAGCTAAAATGTCATGTATGTGTCACATTTGTTCGTCCAGCTACAATTAAAATGTGACAGTTGACATTGCTAATGGTTTGTCAATTAATGCTAACTTAATTAAAAGTATTTTGATAAGCCTACTTTTATTCATCAACAAAGTCTCCGATGCCTGGAACCCAGGTCTAGGAAATATCGTCGGGGAAATGCTACAAGATTGAGTTTAGTCATCCACCAGAATCTTCGCTCCGATTTCTCCCTGAATTACTCCCAGCCAACTGTATTATCTGCCAATCGCAAACATTATGTTGGAATTAGTCAAAAATATATTTTCTCCTACTCAATATATGCCACACGGTCATTGCTATCTGTGGCAAACGCCTTTGGTGTGGCTCCACGTAACGGGCGATTTTTTAATTGCGATCGCCTATTTTTCAATTCCCATAATGCTGATTTATTTTGTATTAAAACGGCGGGATGTTCCTTTTTTAGGAATTTTTGCTTTATTTGGTGCATTTATTATTCTGTGCGGCACTGGTCACTTGCTAGAAATTTGGACTCTGTGGCATTCCGCCTATTGGTTATCTGGGATAGAAAAAGCCCTCACTGCACTGGTTTCATGTTACACTGCTGGACAGATGGTAACACTATTACCACAATTTTTATCATTAAGAACTCCCCAAGAATTAGAAGAAATAAACAGCAAATTGGAGGCTGAAATATTAGTAAAAAAACAGGCAAGATTAGAGTTGCGTATTGCCTATGACGACTTAGAAATTAAGGTGCAAGAACGCACATCCCAGTTGATTGAAACCAACAAGTGCTTAGAAAGAGAAATTGGGGAGCGCCAGCAAGCCGAGTTAAAATTGCGGTCTGTTACCGAACGCTTGCAATATTTATTGGCGACAACTCCGGCAGTAATTTTTAGCTGCCAACTAGGCGGAAATTATGACGTGACATTTGTTAGCGAAAATATTTTTTTAATGATTGGTTATGAAGCCCAAGAATTTATAAATTGTTCCCTTGATTGGTATACCTTGATTCACCCAGAAGATAGAGAAAATGTGAGTAATTTGTTCGCTCAAATATTGGAAAAAGAATCAATTTCCTACGAATACCGCGAACTGCACAAAGACGGTAGTTATCGGTGGATATACGATGAGGTTAAGTTGGTAAAAGATGCTGCGGGTGTACCTATAGAGTGCGTTGGTTATGCCGTAGATATTACTGCGCGTAAACAGGCGGAAATCACCTTGCAGCAACAACTAAAAAGGGAGAGGCTAGTGAATTCCATTCAAGAGCGGATTCGTTCCTCTCTTAACCTGGAAGAAGTGCTGACAATGGCTGTGGAAGAAGTCCGGGATTTTTTGGCAACCGATAGAACAGTTATTTATCGTTTTAACCCAGATTGGAGTGGATTTATTGCCGTGGAGTCAGTGGCAGAAAGTACGATGCCGATTTTGGGAATTGACATTAATGATGATTGTTTTCGGGAACAGTACGTGTCTGTTTACCAGGAAGGGCACATTCGGGCGATCGACAATATTTACACGGCGGGTCTTTCTGAGTGTCACCTTAATTTACTGAGCCAGTTTGAAATTAAAGCTAACCTCGTGGTTCCGATTTTGCAAGGTGAAAAATTATGGGGACTACTGATTGCTCATCACTGTCGGAGTCAAAGGCATTGGAACTCTTCTGAGATAGAATCTCTCCAGCAAATTTCCGTGCAGCTAGCAATTGCCATCCAGCAATCGATTCTTTTTGAACAAGCCAAAACAGAAATTCACGAACGCAAAGTGGCAGAATTGGCATTACAAAAAGCTGTCTTAGCTGCGGATAGAGCTAACCGTGCCAAAAGCGAATTCCTCTCTTCTATGAGCCACGAATTGCGGACTCCTCTGAATGCCATTTTGGGATTTAGTCAGGTGATGGTGCGCGATTCATCTTTGAACAATCAACACCAGCAGCATCTACAAATTATTAATCGCGCGGGAGAACACTTGCTTTCCCTAATTAATGACATTTTGGAAATGTCGAAAATCGAAGCAGGCAGAACTCAGCTTAATGAAAGCAGTTTTAATTTAATCCGTCTGTTAGAAACCTTAGAAGAAATGTTCCGATTGAAAGCTAAATCTAAAAAATTGCTGCTAAATTTTGAAGTAGCTGAAGGCGTACCGCACTTTGTGAAGGGAGATGATGGTAAATTGCGTCAAGTTTTGATTAATCTGATCGGAAATGCGATCAAATTTACAGACACTGGTAGCGTTACCTTGCGAGTAAAAAATCAGGTAGAAACAAGTTTGACTGTTCAAACCGCAGATTTTAGGCTCCCAAAAACAATCACCACCGACACGGTTTCCCTAAGGTCTATGTCGCCGGAATTTGATACTGTAAATATGAATTATATTCCGCCGGTATCGTTACGAGTTAATTTTGAAATTGAAGATACTGGTGCTGGGATTGCCCCAGAAGAGATGAATAAATTATTTCAACCTTTCGAGCAAACAAAAACAGGTTATAAATCTCAAGAGGGGACTGGATTAGGTTTACCAATTAGTCGCAATTTTGTACGAATGATGGGAGGAGATATTAGTGTCAGAAGTATACCTGGTTTGGGAAGTAAATTTTCATTTGATATTGAGTTCATGCTTGCCGAGCCTAGCGATGTTAAAATGCTTAAACCACAGAAAAAAGTAATTGGTTTAGCACCGAATCAACCAGAATACCGGATTTTGGTGGTTGACGATCGCCCTGACAACTGTCTAGTCATAGTCAGATTATTGTCACCCCTAGGCATCATCGTGCGAGAAGCTAGAAATGGGCAAGAAGCTATTGCTATATGGGAGGAGTGGCAACCGCACCTGATTTGGATGGATATGCAGATGCCTGTGATGAATGGCTATGAAGCTACCAGACTGATTAAAGCTCATCCCCTAGGTAAAAAAACCATGATTGTGGCTCTCACTGCTAGCGCTTTTGAAGAGGAACGAAAAACTATTTTGGCCGCAGGCTGCGATGATTTTATACGTAAACCCTTCCAGGCAAATGTACTATTTTCGATTATGGAAGAACTTTTAGGTATCAGCTACATTTATGAGGAGGAAGTTGAGGTAAAACCAGAAAATGAAACTACAAATAGCGTAGCTGCTAGCAATCTATCTGTTGAATCCCAACTGAGCAAAATGCCTCTTGATTGGGTGCAGAAGATATCTGATGCTGCTCATGAATGTTCCGACGATAAAATTGTTCAGTTGATTGATGAAATACCTAGAGAATTTGATTCATTCGCAAAAATCTTAACGGCTTTAGCCCATGATTTTCTATTTGATGATATTATAGAATTAGCAACATCGGCCGTTAAAGACCGTCAATGTTAAGATTTTTTATGAAAAATAAGTAAGTCTTCCATCTTATGGACAGCAATCAAGATCCTACAATTTCAGCCAGCATTCTCGTAGTTGACGATACGCCACATAACGTGCGACTATTATCCACAATCCTCACGGGACAAGGATATCAGGTTCGTAAAGCGCTAAATGGGCAAAGGGCGCTCGCTACAGTGCAAGAGTTTCCGCCACATCTAATTTTGCTGGACGTGATGATGCCAGAAATGAATGGGTATGAGGTGTGCGAACATTTGAAATCTTCACCCAGTACCAGTTCCATTCCAGTGATTTTTTTAAGCGCCTTAGATGACGCTTCAGATAAGGTGAAAGCCTTTGATGTGGGAGCAGTTGACTATATTACGAAACCTTTTCAAGAGAAAGAAGTGTTGGCACGAGTGGCAAATCAGCTAACCATTAAAAGTCAAAAAGAACTACTTCAAGAACAAACTAACCAATTAGAAGAAATTGTCGGACGTTTGGAAAAAGAAATTAAAGAGCGGCAGGGAGCTGAGCTAGCTTTACGCCTCGCTCAACAAAAGTCAGATCATTTATTGTTAAATATTTTACCAGCAGCGATTGTTGAAGCTTTGAAAAAAGGGGAGAATACTAATGCTGAGAGATTTGACTCAGCAACAGTTTTATTTGCCGATATTGTTGATTTTACTTCTATTGCTGCCAGAATTTCACCTCTAGAATTAGTGAAGTTCCTCAACCAGATTTTTTCAAAGTTTGATGAATTAACTCAGAAACATGGTTTGGAGAAAATTAAAACGAATGGGGATGCTTATATGGTAGCGGGGGGGTTGCCGGTGTCGAGGCCCGATCATGCAGAAGCGATCGCCAATATGGCCTTGGATATGCAGGAAGCGATCGCTGATTTTAAAACAGATAGGGGGGAACCTTTTCAAATTCGGATTGGCATCAATACAGGGCCTGTAGTTGCTGGAGTCATTGGTACTAAAAAATTTAGCTATGACTTGTGGGGAGATACTGTGAATGTTGCTTCTCGGATGGAATCTCAAGGATTACCAGGGTTTATTCAAGTTACTACTGCTGTTTACGATCAGTTGAAAAATAACTATGTATTTGAGGAAAGAGGTTCGATATCGGTAAAAGGTAAAGGAGAGACGATCGCCTATTTACTAACAGGGAAAAAAGATGATTCGGTTCCTTAAAAAATGAAAATTATTTCCAGTTCCCAATTTGTATTTTCCCGGACTATCTCAATGCGATCGATAAATTCTCGAAAATAAAACCTGCGTTCCGATTCTGATAAGTCGAGCCAAAATTGGGGCAGAGAAACAGTTTGAGCAGTTTCTCGCAAATTCACAGGCGGTAGTTGCGCCAATTTGCTTTGCAAATCTGCCATTTCGGTGCGGATTTTGTAGGCTCTCAATTCGGCCGTTTCTGTGTCTAAAATGCCATTTTCTATCAGGGTTGCTAGTTGATTAATGATTTGTTCTTTAAATTCGATCGCCCTGCTAATTCCTGCTTTTATTCCATTCATATCCGGCATCTGTAACCCTGCTACAGCAGCGGGTAAATTCTGACAAATTCCGCTGATGGTCGATTGCAATACTTCATCGTAGGAAAGGCCGCTACATTTAGCCGGCCGACAACAGTTAATCGGCCTTAAATAAAGGTATTCTCGGTCTTTGCGGTAGGATGTAACTTTTGCTACTGTCATGGGCGATCGACATTCCGCACAAATCGCTAAACCAGCAAGGGAACGAGGGGCGCTGGCGGTGCGGGGAGGCAGGCGGCGATTGCGGCGCAGCAACCTGTCTATTTGAGCAGCTTCTTCTCTGGAAATAATCGGGACATGGGTATTAGAAATTACTTGACCATTTTGATATTCTAAATCGCCTCGGTAGGCGGGATTTGTCAGCCAGCGGCGGCCTGTGCTGACAGATATTTTTTTGTTGTATTTCTTGGCTAAATAGCGCACGGAACCTCGCAAAGAACCGTAGATTAAAAAGTGTTCAAAAAAGTCTTTGACGGTGGGGGCGGTGCTTTTATCGATGGTGTAGCGCTCTTTGCTGCGCCGATAGCCGTAGGGAGCTTTACCCGGTGGAATCTTGGCTTTGATGCGGTTGCGGGCGTGTCCTTTGCGAATGCTGCGGCTATGTTGGCTGCGCTGGATTTCTGCTAGGAGTTTGAGCAAGTTGGCTCTGTTTTCTGTTTGTTTTTCGTCTGTGACAATTAGTTGGATGCCGAGGTTTTCCAGTTGTTCTAGGCTGGTGCAAACTTGCTGCACTGTGTCGCCTAGTTCTTCAAACCGCTGAATTAACAGGTATTTGACTGGTTCTGTGGCGCAGTCTTTTAGGAGTTGTTGCAGTTGCTCTCGCCCTCCTAAGTCTTGATAAGTGCGATCGACTTCTTGACCCCAAAATTCTGCCGTCGGTGCTGTTTCTAGGAGAGGTTCGGTATAAGAGTAGGCGATGATTTTCATCTGTTACTGGCTGAGTTCGATGATATTACCGTCGGGATCTTGGGTAAATAATGCCGATCGACCTGATGCACTCATTTGTACTGGGCAATGATGAGCGATTAATTGCTCTTTAGCTAGTTCTAAGTTAGCCACAGAAAATGCTAGATGTTGGTTGCGTCCTAATTTTTCATAATCTACGGTATTTGGGATAATTTTTTCTGCTACAATTAGGTGGATTTGGAAGTTACCTACTTGATACCAAATACCGGGAAAATTTAATTGTCTCTCAATTTGTTGCAGTCCTAATACGGTGCTATAAAAGTGTTGGGATTTTTCGATATTAGAAATTAGTAGGGCACTGTGGAGGGTTTGGGTAATTTGCATTTTTTTTCAGACCTTTTAATTTCGCGCTTATATAAAAATTGTGAGCCACAGATTTATCATAACATAATCTGTTACTTTGAATACAGATAGAACTACAAAATCAATGTTATGCAATGTCTCGATAGTAATTTATTTTTCAAATTATGAATCCGTCTACATTCTAATATATACTTATCCAAAAAATCCTTAAATAATTAATTTATGTAGCGATATAATATCTTACCAGATATGACTTTTCAAGTCGATCGCTCCTGGGAAGCAAGCGCTGCAAAAAATTTCAAGGCAATTGATGTGGTTCGTCATCTGTTTTCTATCTACCGAGCTTTATTTTGTGGTCAAATCTTCCCGAAACCTTGGGGGTCATAGTAAACTAATAGACATCTGCCATAATTCTTGTGAAACAGACATCCCTTCGATGATGCAGCTACCGCACTATTATTTATATTACTATAACCAACAACTTACTAGAATTTAGAAACTATGACTCCGCTCTCAATTTCCGGCTACCGCGCTATCGAACTACTCTACTCCGGTCCCAGAACCTTGGTGTATAGAGGTTTTTCTGAATCAGACAATCAACCAGTTGCGCTCAAATTGCTCAAGTCTGAGTATCCGACTTTCAGCGAACTGGTGCAGTTTCGCAATCAATACACCATTGCTAAAAATATCGATCATTCCGGGATTGTCAAACATTTAAGTCTAGAACCATACCGTAACGGCTTTGCCTTGGTGATGGAGGACTTTGGGGGTATTTCTCTGGCCGAATACGTCGCCAATGATGCCTTTGGAATTAATGGCAAATTCACCAATCGTTTAGCGGATTTTTTGCAGATAGCCCTTCAAATTTGTTCGGCTTTAGAAGCGATATATCAAAACACAATTATTCACAAAGATATCAAGCCACAGAATATTATAATCAACCCTCAAACTCAACAAATAAAAATCATAGATTTTAGTATTTCTTCCCTTTTGCCTAGGGAAAATCAAGAAATTAAAAATGCCAATATATTGGAAGGGACTTTAGCTTATATGTCTCCCGAACAAACGGGAAGAATGAATCGTGGGATTGACTACCGCACCGATTTTTACTCCCTAGGAGTAACTTTTTACGAACTGTTGACAGGACAATTGCCATTTTCATCCAACGAACCCATGGAATTGGTTCACTGTCACATTGCTCGCCAGCCCATTCACCCGATCGCCCTAAATCCAGCCATCCCCCAAGTATTGAATAACATCGTGCTAAAACTGATGGCAAAAACAGCAGAAGCACGCTATCAAACAGTTACAGGCATCAAACATGATTTAGAACTCTGCTTAAAAGCATACTCCAATACTGGCACTATTGAACTGTTTGCATTAGGCCGCAGAGACATTTCTGACCGCTTCGTGATTCCCGAAAAACTGTATGGCAGAGAGATCGAAGTTTTGACCCTATTAGCGGCCTTCCAGCGCGTCGCATCTCCCCAGGCAAATCCCCTAACTACAAATTTAAAAACCTCCTCTAACAGCGCCAAAAAAACTCATAAATTACGCCGTAGAGCTACTACTGAAATAATGTTGATAGCGGGATTTTCCGGGATTGGCAAAACGGCTGTCGTGAACGAAATTCATAAACCAATAGTTCAGCAACGGGGATACTTTATCAAAGGAAAATTCGACCAATTTAGGCGCGATATTCCCTTCTCCGCTTGGGTGCAAGCTCTGCAAAAGTTAATGGAACAATTACTCACAGAAAGTGTCGAACGAGTTGAACATTGGCAATCGGAAATCCTGTCAGCTTTAGGTGACAATGCTCAGATAATTATTGATGTAATTCCCGAATTAGAACTGCTGATTGGCAAGCAACCTCCTGTCCCAGAATTAGAGCCTAGTCCGGCACAAAATCGGTTCAATCTGCTATTTCAAAAGTTTATTCGTGTCTTTGCTACCAAAAATCACCCCTTAGTTATTTTCTTAGATGATTTGCAATGGGTAGATTCAGCCTCTTTGAAATTAATGCAATTGTTGCTGGCCGAATCAGAAGGGCAACATTTGCTGTTAATTGGTGCCTATCGAGATAATGAAGTTTCCAATGTTCATCCATTAATGCTGACTTTATCGGAAATTCGTAAGCTAGGTACGAGTTCATCTTCTGTGCTCAGTCATGGGAGCGATCGCCCAGCCCCTATAATTAATCAAATTACTCTCGCGCCACTTTCCAAACTTGACTTGAATCGTCTGGTTGCTGATGCTTTAAGTTGTCCGCTAGAACGCTCTCTTTCCTTGACGGAATTGATTTTTCAAAAAACTCAAGGCAATCCTTTTTTTAGCAATCAATTCCTCAAGAATCTCTACGAAGATAAGTTAATTTATTTTGATTTAAACACTAAAAACCAGGGCGAGTACGCACCATCCACCGCGCCGACTGGGACTGCGGGGGGGTGGCAGTGCGATATTAGTAAAATCAGAGAATTGGCAGTTAGCGATGATGTCGTCGAGTTTATGGCCACTCAATTGCAGAAATTGCCGATCGCCACTCAAGATGTTTTAAAGTTAGCTGCTTGTATTGGCAGTCAATTTGATTTAGAAACCTTGGCTGTTGTTTGCGAAAAATCTCAAGGAGACACGGCGGCTGATTTGTGGAAAGGATTGCAAGAAGGTCTAATTTTACCGCAAAGTCAAGTTTACAAGTTTTTTACAGAGGATGGGGAGGCAGCACCCTTAGCTGTTGCCGATTGTCCATTGCCAAGTTACAAATTTTTGCACGATCGCGTTCAACAAGCTGCCTATTTTTTAATTACTGATGATGCCACGCAGTTAACTCACCTGAAAATTGGCAGATTGTTGTTGAGTAATACCCCAGAATGTGAAAAAGAAGAGCGGATATTTGATATTGTCAACCACTTGAATATGGGAGTGGAATTAATTGTCGATCGCACTGAAAGAAATCAGCTAGCTTCCTTGAATTTATTAGCAGGGCGCAAAGCGAAAACTTCTACAGCCTATGCTGCTGCTGTTGATTACTTAACCATGGGTCGCCATTTACTACCAGATGATAGCTGGAGCCATTTATATGACTTAACCCTAGATATTTATGTAGAATCGGTAGAAGCAGAATATTTGAATACCAATTTTGATTTATCGCAACAACTGACAGAAATAGTTCTATCTCGCTCGCGAAATCTCCTCGATCAATTCCGAGTTTACGAAGCACGAATTCAGTCTTATATTGCTCAAAATCAGATGAAATTAGCAGTAGATACTGGATTGGAAGTTTTGGGGATGCTTGGTGTTGCTTTGGAAACAGAACTCCCTGGGGAGGAGGAAATTTCGGGCTTAGCCGATCTGCCAGAAATTAAGGATGCTTATAAAATTGCTGCTTTGAGGATTTTATGTGCGATCGCTTCTGCGGCTTATCTAGCCAGTCCCGAAATTTACCCCACCGTTGTATTTACCATGGCAGATATTTGTATCAAATACGGGAATTCTGCCCCTGCTAGTTATGCCTATGCTTGTTGCAGTTTAATTTGTGAAGTAATCGGAGAAATTGAATTAGGTTATCAATACGGTCAACTATCCTTACAGGTATTAGATAAATTTCCATCTCCCGAATTTAACTCAAAAGTTGTGATGGTTTATAATGCCTGCGTCAGACATTGGAAAGAACCGACTCGCTCGACTCTACCTTATTTGCTATCGGCAGTCCAAAGTGGTTTAGAAACTGGCGATATTGAGTATGCTTGCTATGCTGCTATGTATCTTTGCATCTACAGCTTTTTTAGCGGCGAAGACCTAAAATTAGTATATCAAAAACATGAGCAGTATCTGGAACTTATGCTCGATTCTAAACAAGAATATCAGACTTACTATACCCAAATATGGCTACAATTAGTATTAAATTTACAAGGATTAGCTGAGGATAATTGTCGGTTAGTGGGGGAAAGTTTCAATGAAGATGAAATGTTGCCTGTTTTGTTGGCCGCCAATAATGTATCTTCCATATTTGGGATTTATTTTGCTAAAATGGTTGTGAATTATTTGTTGGGCGATCGCGATCGGGCCCTGGAAAATGCCCAGCTAGCAGAGCAATATGTCGCGGGAGTCGGCTCGTTAATGATGGTTCCACAGCACAACTTCTATCATTCCCTCGCCCTGCTAGCACTGTATCCCCATGCTGAGGCGATCGCAGCAGAACAATACTTAAGCCAAGTGAGAAACAATCAGGAGAAAATGCAAACCTGGGCGTTTCATGCACCGATGAATTATCAACATAAGTATGAATTAGTAGCAGCAGAAATAGCACGAGTATTAGGAGACAGGCTGGAAGCGATGGATTTGTACGATCGCGCCATTGTGACAGCCAAAGAAAACCAATACCTCCAAGAAGAAGCACTAGCAAACGAACTGGCTGCTAAATTCTATCTGGAATTAGGCAAAGATAAAATTGCCAGCGTCTATCTAACTGATGCTTATTATGCTTATGCTCGCTGGGGTTCTCCGGCAAAAATCAAAAACCTGGAACAAAACTATTCCCAATTACTCGCTCCCATCCTCCAACAAACAACAAGCCTATATGGATGCATAACAATTGCTGAAACTATGCTAGAGGGCGTTACTAGCACTAGCAAAAGTATGTCCAAATCCCTAGAATTAGAAACAGTAATCAAAGCTTCTCAAGCCATATCTGGAGAAATAAATGTAGATGAATTACTCTCAACTTTAATCAAAATACTCAACGAGAATGCTGGCGCTTCTCTGAGCTATATTATTTTAGAAATTGATAGTGAATTATGGATAGTTGCTAAATGTTTAAACGAGCAATCTTATTTGCCTAATATTTTGATCGCTCAAAGCGAAGAACTTCCCATCACTGCCATTAACTACGTCTGGCGTACTAGAGAAACCTTGGTAATTAACGATATTGCTACTGAAAATATGTTTGCTGCCGACCCCTACATTATTGAGCACCAACCTAAATCGGTGTTGTGTACTCCCATTGTTAACCAAGGTAAGGCGATCGGCATTTTGTATTTAGAAAATAGTCTCGCCACCGGTGCCTTTACGGCGGACAGATTAGAAGTCTTAAAAATCCTATCTTCCCAAGCTGCTATCTCCATTGAAAATGCTCTGTTATATCAAACTCTTGAAGATAAAGTTGAAGAACGTACTGCCGAACTAGCCCAAGCAAATCAAGAAATTTCTGCCCTCAACCAGCGCCTCAAAACCGAAAATATTCTGATGAGTGCCGAACTGGATATCCTCAAACAAATGCAGCAGTTAATTCTGCCAAAACCAGCCGAACTCCAAGCAATAAAAGGCTTAGATATTGCGGGATTTATGGAACCAGCGGATCGAGTAGGTGGCGATTACTACGACGTACTGTGTACGGAGGGAGTTGTGACAATCTGCATTGGAGATGTTACAGGACATGGATTAGAAAGTGGCATTTTGATGGTGATGACTCAAGCAGCAGTCCGCACTCTTCAGGAACTGCAAGAATCCGAGCCAGTCCGTTTTTTAGATACCCTGAATCGCACCATTTACAAAAATGTCCAGCGCATGAAATCTGACAAAAATCTGACCCTCGCTCTGCTGAATTACGCCGACGGTAAAGTTAGTATTAGCGGTCAACACGAGGAAATTATCGTGGTCAGAAAAGGTGGTCAGATTGAAAGGATTGACACAATAGATTTAGGATTCCCCATCGGCTTAGATGAGGATATTTCAGATTGGATTAGTCAGGTTGTAGTAGACTTAGAGCCTGGGGACGGGGTAGTGCTTTATACTGACGGCATCCCCGAACCCAGAAATATCGAGCAAGAATTTTACGGTATAGAAAGACTCTGTGAAGTGGTTTCTGAAAACTGGCATCGCAGCGCCGAAGAAATCAAGCAAGCCACCATCGATGATTTACGAAAATTTATGGGAGAAGAAAAGGTACTTGATGACATTACTTTGCTAGTATTGAAGCAACAGGGAAATATTGTGCATAATTGACGATCGCCTACGAGAGAGCAGCTTTAGAGGAGCGATCGGGGATTTGGGGGCGCAGAATGTCAGAAGCAACCGGATTTACCGATCGCATCGTGTAACTTATAATAATTTACAGCTAGCGATTAAAACAATTTTTCGCTCCCAAATTGGGGAGTATAAATTATGACAACCCAGATAAATTTAGCACAATCTACATCTCCTGAAGAACTCAAGACTCAGCTACAGGATTTGATGGAGAAACTTGAAGAAGTCGAAGATGAAAAAAATAGCTATGAAACTTTAGTAGAAATTATCACGGAGCATTCCACGGATTTGGAAAACCAAATCCGTCATAATAATCGAGAGATGCAGACTTATATCGAGCAGGTAAAAAAGGTGATAGATGCAGCTATCGCTGTGAAAAACAACTGCTTTGAACCTCAGATATTGTCCGATGTCGCAGCGCGTAGTGATACGCTGGGAGAACTGGCACAGGTTTTCTCCCATATGGTGCAAACGGTGAAAGCGCGGGAACAGGAATTAGAGAAACTTTTGCAGGCTTACGGACGTTTTGTTCCCGATGAATTTCTCCAATTTCTGGGAAAGCAGAGTATTGTGGATTTCCAGCTTGGAGATCACGTCAGCAAAGAGATGGCTATCATGTTTTCTGATATCCGTTCGTTCACCACAATGGCCGAGCAAATGACTGCTCAACAAAACTTTAACTTTATCAATAGCTATTTACAGCGAATTAGTCCCGGAATTCGCAATCACAATGGTTTTATTGTCAAGTATATGGGAGATGGAGTGATGGCAGTTTTTCCCGAAGGGGTTGATGATGCCATTCAGGCTGGAATTGTGAAGTTAGAGGAGTTGCAAAAATACAATCAAAGCCGTAAAATCAATGGAGAGATTCCGGTGAATATTGGCATTGGTATCCATGTTGGTGATACGATGGTGGGGATTATTGGTGAAGCAAATCGGATGCAAGCCGATGCCCTGTCCGATCATGTGAATATCACGGCTCGTCTGGAAGGTTTGACTAAGTATTATGGCGTATCTTTATTAATTTCAGGAGAGGTGGTACAACGTTTGAGTCAACCGTCCAAGTATCGTATTCGCTTTTTGGATCGGGCGATTGTGAAAGGTAGACAAGAAGCGATTACTGTTTGTGAGGTGTTAGATGTTGAAGTAGAACCAGTGCGATCGCTCAAAATTCTAACTTTGCCTATTTTTGAGGATGGACTAGAACAATATTGTCAGGGAAACTTTGCTAATGCCAAAGTTTGTTTTGAAAAAATTGTGGGGTTAAATCCCGATGACAAACCCAGCCAAATTTATCTAGAACGCATCCAAGCACTTTTAGAAAACAGTATTCCGGCTAACTGGAATGGCGTGTGGCAATTTACCCAGAAGTGACATAAAAAAATAATTGGAGGGAGACAATATGACATCGGGAAGGTTGGAGAAAGGGATAGAAATATTTGGAGAATTTATCGAGGAATTTCCACCGGAGCATGACTCCCTAGAACTTACATTTACTCCCAGTTCTCGCCCCATCAAGCAGCGGTGGCGAAACAATCGGATATCTGCTCATTTTGTAGCAGATTATTTGTCGAGTTTTTTACCAGTGGACGAGCAGAATTTTAGCAGCGAAAAACGAATTAAACAAATCAAAGGAGCCGTGAGCTATATTGCTAATGAACTGTTAGAAAATGCTATAAAATTTAGTGATGATGACTGTAGTCACAAGGTAAGGTTTGGGATTCACTTTATCGGAGAAGATGATGTAACAGCGGTAATTTATGCTACGAATCATGTGAAGGAAGCAGCAGCTCATAAATTGCAGGAATTCATTAAAGAACTGCTGATTTCTGACTCTAATGAACTCTATTTACAGCAGCTTGAAAAAAATGCTGAAATAGAAAGTGAAACATCGGGATTAGGATTGCTGACGATGATTAATGACTATGCTGCTAAGATAGGTTGGAAATTTGAGTCCATAGCTGATGGTCTCCCTATGCTCGCTATTACGACCCTCGTTCAAATTAGTGTTTAGTAGAGCCAGAATTCACTCAGGAAACCACAAAACTATGGATATTCAAGAAATTAAAGGTCAAGACTACTTTATTCAATACGATCCAGAATCGGTGACAGTCTCTTTCAAAGGTGAACTCAGCTTAGATGGAGCGTCAGATTATAAGCCCATAGTTGATTTATTAGATGAAGTTGCTAGTTTAGAACCTCCTCACATTACTTTGAACCTCAAACAACTGGAGTTTCTTAACAGTTCTGGTATTAATATGCTCTCCAAGTTTGTTATTAGTGTGCGGAAAAAGAAAACGATTGAACTGTTGGTAACAGGTTCAAATGATGTTCCTTGGCAACAGAAATCTCTTAAGAATTTAGAAAAGTTGTTGCCAACCTTGAAGCTGCAATTGGAGTGATTTTTGTTAACTGTTTAAGTTTGTTGCACCGGCAATTCAATGATAAATTCGGTTCCCTGAGACGGTTCTGACTCGCACCGCAGAATGCCACCGTGATTTTCTACTAAAATTTTATAGACTATCGACATTCCTAAACCGGTGCCTTTACCGATTTCTTTAGTTGTAAAAAACTGCTCGAACATTCGTTCTTTTACGTCAGCCGTCATTCCCGCTCCTGTGTCAGCAATGCGGACGATAACTCGATCGCTTCCTGCTAGCTCGGTACGGATATAAATCTTTAATAAAGCATTTGGTCGTTCTTCTGCTGCTTCTTCCAAAGCATCGATCGCGTTGCTAATCAAATTCATAAATACTTGATTTAGTTGTCCGGCATAACACTCTACTGGAGGCAATTTTCCGTAATCTTTAACTACTTCTATATCACGACCAATTTTTTGAGAATTCAGACGGTTTCGCAAAATTAACACGGTGTTTTCAATGCAGTCGTGCAAATCGCATTGGGTCATGTTAGTATTATCAGTCCGCGAAAAGTTCTGCATCGATTTGACTATTTCGCGGATGCGATCGGAACCCATTTGCATCGAAGACATCACTTTCGGCAAGTCTTCCACTAAAAAATCTAGCTCCATTTCTTCGATTTGATATTTTATTTCATCACAGGGGTTAGGATAGTTTTCTTGATAGAGACGGAGTAGGTGTAGCAAATCTTGAGTATAAACTTCTACATAGCTCAAGTTGCCGTAAATAAAACTAATGGGGTTATTAATTTCGTGGACAATACTAGCCATTAGTTCTCCCAGAGAAGACATTTTTTCGCTTTGCAGGAGTTGAGCTTGAGTTTCTTTGAGTTCGCACAGGGTGCGCTTGAGTTCATCGGCTTGTGATTCCGAACTAGCTCTAGCATTACAACTTTCTTGATAAAGTTCAACTTGTCTGAGATCTATTTCAAATTGTTCCATTTCGCTTTCTTCTTGATATTGACTCACCACTGCATCAAAAGCTGCGAGCAGTTCGCCGGAAGCGGAGGCTACAATGTACAATAGGTGAGGATTATCTGGCTTCAGGTCGGCATCTGGAACCTGTACTAATGCTCTTATGCGATCGATATATTCGCGCACCTGTTTATCTAAATACAGGGGCGCTTCAAAATACATTGATTTGACAACGGGCGAAGGGGGAGTTAATAAGTTGATGCTGCTGTCAGTGTAGATTAACCCACGGTGAGATTTTTCCATAAGAGCGATCGCCTCTAGCAATTGAGCCCGCAATGTTTCTCTTTCTGCTGTTTCTAGAGAGCCAACCAACCTCATGGCAAAAAATGCCGTTTTTTGAGAAAGCATTCGCTGTCGCCCACTGACGTTAATGAGAGCAGCGCTAATTTTTCTAGCGGTCATAATTTCTTCAAGATTGAAGTAGTTTTTGAATGCCACGATAGGTAATACCTCCGACTCAACTGAATGTCTGTAACTCCTGGTCGCAGAAGATAGGGTCATCATAAAAAATGTTTTCACTATACTGTCAAAAATATAGTCCCTAGGTGGGTCTTTAAGTAGTATAATTAGTCACAGTTTTTCAGTCAGTATTACAATCTATGTTTATACAGGATCTAGGTCAATTGCTCAAAAAAAATTCCCATCAGATTTGCCATCATTTCTGGTTGAGTTTGGGGCAACCCATGAGTCCCGTTGGGAATAATAGCTAATTCTGCTTTTGGTATTTCCTTGGCGTAGGTTTGAGAATGCCACAGAGGAATTGTTTCGTCGTTATCTCCGGTAATTACTAAAGTGGGAATTTGCAATTTGTGAATGTCTTTTTCCACGGTATCAATGGCGTCTTCCGGGCGCATCCGACTCATTAAAAAAGAGCGAGCTACTGGTTGAGACATTAACTCCCGCCGCCAACCCCATATTTGCTGTAATTCGTTACTTTTTCCGGCTAAATTAGCAAAAGGTTTTGCCAATTGTAGAGTCCAATCAACGATCGGCGTTTGCCACAGTAGGGGCCGCAAAGCATCATATTGACCGCAAAAACTGTCGTCTCGAATTCCAGCAGGCGCTGCTAACACTAAACTGCTGACGGAATTTGTGTATTTGAGAGCATAGGCAGCCGCCACCCAACCCCCAAAAGAATGTCCGATAATACAGCAGGGTTCGATATTTAGTTGTTCTACAACTTGTCGCACAAAAGCAACCTCTAGGGAAACATCGTAACAGATTTCTGGTTTGCTAGATTCTCCAAAACCTAACAAATCTAAACTAATGCAGCGAAACTGAGATTGCAATAACTCAATGAGTGGGAGCCAGCAAGTCTTTTCTCCAAAAAAACCGTGCAGCATTAATAACGGTTGCCCGCACCCGATGTCGAGGTAAGTGGCTTGTTGGGTGTTGCCATTGACAAATGTACTCAAAGTGTGCTTTTGCATAAGTGTTCTTGAGTCCTGTGACTGGAGGGATGTTTGTAAACTATTGTTACCCTACCAGCATCCAAAGGTTAAACTTCATTACGGAGTGGAAAATCCAAAAACTATTGTGATAGTCTCTATTATGATTTTAAATACTGCAAACATAAAGCAGGAGAACACTTTGAACTCCAACTTAAAACAATACCCAGCTTGTTCGCTGCGCGAAGATGTGAGTGAGTACGTGGCACACCTACAGCTTCACATGACTTTACAGGCTCGCAACTTACTCCCTACCATTACACAGGCTAAGGACAGTCGCGAACAACTTTTGCAGCAGACTCAGGCTCATTTTGAGAAACGAGTATCTAGACAAGCTCTTTAAATCGTAAGTTGACGATCGCCCAATTTGATTCGGTGTCCCTGGATTTAGATCCGGGGTCAATTTATAAAATCTACAATTCAAAAAATCTCCAATCTCACATCCATTGACGATCGCCCGGTTTCTATGATGGCATACGCATAGTGGTCGGTTTTCGGTAATATGCGGTGGATGTTTGAAAAAGAGATTTTTATGCGTATTCTAAATATTCAGGCGATCGCAATTTTGACTCTAGCCACATGGACTGGGGGGGAATTAGGAGCCAAAGCTGCAACTGAGGTGAAATTGGCAGAAGCAGAAGCAGCAGCAGCAGATAGCCTGTCGATAAATCCTGTGGCGGTAGAAGCTCCATCACCCTCTGTTAAAGTTAAATCCAGCCCAAGTAAAGATTTTGCCTTGGTGTTAAAAACTGCCCGTAGCCCAGGGGCGGTGGTTGAAACGCCGGAATCATATCAATTCCGGTTGTATCGGAATGATTTAACCGCGAAGGCGCGAAGTACGCGAAGGAAGAGAAGAGAGAGTTTAATAATTCCGATGCTAACGGATTTTAGATCGTTAGATATTTCTCCAGACATTTCCCAAAAAGCGGGTATTGAACAGGCTGGATGCCTATTCCACGGGAATGATACCAGCAGTTTATGCAATGGCCAAGCCCGACAGCTAGAGGGCACTGCACAGGTTTCTCAAGCTGGAGATGTGGGCGGTATCTACGTTGCAGAGGTGAAAATTCGGTTTGTCAATTCCAAGGGGGAAGCTGTTGACAAGCAAGGGAATCCGATTCAGGGCAGAATTTCTGAAGATTTTATCCGTGGCGAACTCAAACTCAAGGCGGGGGATAATTACAGTCAGGATGTAGTGCGATCGGATTTGCAGCAGTTGCAGCAATTGGGATTGTTTGACATGGTGACGGTTTCTACTGAAGAAGTTGGCACTGATATTAATGTTATATACAACGTCCAAGAGCGATCGGCTCGGTCTTTTGGTGTGAGTGCGAGTTTGAGTGATGACATTGGCTTAGCGATTCCTCTGTCTTATACCGATCGCACTTTAGGTAGAAATCCGCAACGCCTGTCGGTGGAAGTTCAGCCCAGCCTCCGAGATTTCGAGTATGATGTCCAATTTGTCAGCCCTTACGTTGCCGCCACTGATACTTTGGGATACAGTGTGAGAACTTTTCGCGATCGCCGAACATCGGAAATTTTCAACAACGATATTAACTTGCCCAATGGGAATCGAGTTCGGGAAATTCGGATGGGAGGAAATCTGGCATTTACCAAGCCTTTGGGGGATTGGCGAGGGACTTTGGGATTGAATTATACAAATATCAGCACCCGCGATCGTAATTTGAATATCGCCCGCCGTGACGAATTGGGAAACCCTCTCACTTTCAGCGGCACTGGTGTTGACGAATTATACACTGTCTCTTTTGGCGCCACGCTCGATCGGCGCAACAATCCCTTCAACCCAAGCAGCGGCTCGGTTCTCAGCCTCAGCACCGAACAATCCATCCCCCTGGGACAAGGGAACATAGTGAGCAATAAATTATTAGCTAATTATATACAATATATACCGCTGAATTTCCTCGGCCGTGGCGATACGGAAGCATTGCCAGAAACCTTAGCTTTTAACCTGCAAGCAGGGACGGTAATTGGAGATTTGGCACCCACAGAAGCTTTTCGTCTCGGTGGGCGGAATTCCGTGCGGGGTTACGACACAGGAGATCTCGGTAGCGGGCGGAGTTATTTCCTAGCTTCCGGGGAATATCGGTTTCCCGTCAGTAGAGATGTGGGCGGGGTAATATTTGTCGATTTTGCCTCAGATTTGGGAACCGGAGACAGCGTGTTGGGGAAACCGGCGGTGGTGAGGGACAAACCGGGTACTGGGGCTGGTTTTGGCGTGGGAGTCCGAGTGCGATCGCCCTTGTTGGGATTAATCCGCTTGGATGTGGGTGTTAGCGATGGCGGCGACATCAAATTTGTACTTGGTACAAGGCAGCGATTTTGAATTATTGATACTCCCCACCGATGAATCGGGGGGATTCTTGAAGAGTCCAAACTCTTTTAAGATACCAGGGGCGGGTTTTATAGATGGTAGGTTTACCCCTACAAAGAATGAAACAGCCCTGCCCCTACAACTCCCCTTAAAAATTGGCGGCGTAAGTTAATTCAAATTGGCGGCCTAGGGTGATACAGCAATAGTGTGGTCGATCGAATACTAAATTGTAATTCATTTCCCCATCTATTTTGATTACCGGTTGTTTTAAAGGGATGCCATGAATGTTATATTGGCGACGCTCTAAGGCACTCCAGTCAATGATTTTGATATCGATTTGGTTCTGCAATTCACTGGCTAACAAAAATAGTTCCATCTTGTCTTGAACTTTGCCAGTTAAGGGTATTTTCATTAACACTAACTGAGTGACAAGGGGTTTTTGTTCGTTGGGAAACTTCTGGGTGTGGCAATGTCCAAGTTCTATATCATAAGGTTCTACCTTGAATTTGTCTTTGGAAAGAAGGGAAGATGCGTGCAAGTCTTTGAGGCACTTTTCCAGGTGGGGAATCAACCCCAAGTCTGGATCGCATAGGAGTTTGCGAATATTGGAAGTTTCGGTGACTGTCATGTTAGATTTTTGATGTTATTTTTTGATTCTTACTTTTAGCTTAGCGCTAAAGGGATCGGTCTAAAATCTATTTTTTGGTGAGTTTCCAGAGATTAAGCTCGACTGTATCGGTAATGGGGTCTATTTTATAGTTTTGCTGCTGGATTCCCGATCGCAATACTGAGGATGGTCTGTATAAAAACAGGTCACTAAAACCCTTGGGAATTGTAGGTACTTTGGGTTTGGCAAGTGCCAATTCCCGATTTTTGTAGCAAGCAGTGTAGCAGCGGGGTGCAATTAGTAGTTTGACTTTTGGTTCTAGCTGATAGCTTAAAGGCATAATATATGCTATATTGGCATCGCTAATGATTAGCGGCTTGGTGGCTTGATTAATCGCCTTAGCTACTTCTATTTCCGTGCGTAGCCAACCACTGCCTTTATTCCACCAAATGTCTGCTTGAGAAATTATTCCCGCGGATATAATGCCGGCAGAAAACAGTGCAACCATAATGAATTTCCACACATTTTGGTGCTTATTACCATCGAGATTGCCACTAATTTTTATAGACAGTAGATAAGCAACTGCTAGCTGAATTCCCACATAACATGGCACTAAATATCGCGGATTTGCCGATCGCCTTCCACCTTTAAGTATATCGGGTACTGCTAAAAATAACGCCGTTGTTGCAATTGTTAACAATATCAATAGCCAAACTCGTTTTGGTGTATGTCGGCACAGGAAAAACATTGCATATCCCACCAAAGCGAGGATAATTAGACTCACAGGAATTAGTAAGGCTACTTGTGTGGTACTAGCACTGCCATCAATGCCTAGATCGAAAAAGGCGATGGTGACGGAACCAACCCACCTGCTAACTAATTTTAAGATATTTGCCTGTTCAGTCCAGACTGTGGTGCTTTTAATTTGATTGATGTTTTCTGAAACATTGATAACCGAAGGCATGAAAGCGATAAATGCTACTAAAGCTGCTACATAATAGGAAATAAAGGTTTGAATATCGCGCCAGTTGGCAATGATTGCGATGTAGATTGCATGGGCGGCGGCGACGCAGATAAATAACAAGTGGGTGTAAAGTCCCATTGCTAAGGTTACTGCGTAAATTATCCAGTGGAAAATCAGCGAAATGGGGTTGAGATTTTCCTGTACCCGCGTTGCTCGCAGCAGGGATGCTGTTGATACAATAGTAGTGACAGTCCACAAACTGTATTGTCTGGCTTCTTGGGCAAACAGAATATGGTAGGGAGAAATGGCAAAAATGGCGATCGCCATCCATGCTACAGTGCTAGAGGCAAATAATTCCCAAGCTAGCCAATAAATGGCGGGAAATACTAGCAAGCTAATCGCCACAGCTAAACTCCTCATGGCTGTGACAGAACTGCCGAACCATTGCCCCCAATATCGGGCTAGTATGTAATACAGTGGCGGGTGCTGGGAGTCTTCGGTTGCTAAAGAATGTAGGGTGTCAGTTAAATGGTGTTCGGGATTTATGTGTTGATATTTTTGTAAATCTGAGGGCGATGTTATTTGCTGGTAAGAAAAATTTTTGAGCATTTCGGCTTCGGTGTAGCCGGCAACTCTCAGGGAAGTATAGGTTTCGTCGATCCAGTAAAACTTGCGATCGATATTTGCAAAACGAAAAAATATACCCAGGACTAATATAAATATCATTAAAAATCGCAACCCCTTGTGCAGTGGATGATGCTGAGAAATTAGTCGATCGCCATTTTTCGGAAATTCCATTTTAAATAAACTCACTTGGGGTTGCTAGATAAATGCTCATTATTTGACTATTTTCCAGAGAAGTATTTCTTGGTCTTGACCGTAAATTATTTCTATTTTATATTGATTAAACTCGCGGATTTGTTTTTGTAAATCCTGGGAAATATTGTACAGAAGTATCGGGTCAAAATTTCCAGAAAATTCAATATTTTTGGGTGACATTATTAATAATTTAGCTTGTGGTTCTATTTGGTGACTCATACCTAGTAAATTGCCGATATTCAATACACTATAGCCTGCCAAGTCTGTGATGATTAATGGATTAGAAGCTGAGTTGACTGTACGGGCGATCGAGTTATTAAGCAGAGAACCGGATTTATTCCACCAAGTATCTGCTGACAAATAGAGACTCGATGAAATAATTCCCATTGAAAGCAGAAAAACTAGAGCAACTCTCCACAATTTTTGTAATTTAACTCTGATTATAAGTTGAGTAAAAAGAAAAGCAATAGATATCTGCATTCCTAAATAACAGGGAATCATGTAACGAGTGTTTATCGATCGAATCCCTCCTTTAATTAAGTCCGCTGGCAAGAAAAATACTACTGTCATGCAGGTTAATGTAATTACAAATAACCAAACTCGCATTTCTGTTTTCCGTAAAAGTAGATAATAAGAATACCCAACCATGATTAAAATCAGGAAAATAACTGGCAAAGTAGATATCAAATATGGTCGTGGCAACTTCCAGTAAAATCCCACGTCAAAAAACTGAGTGCTAATGTTCAGAATCCAACTTTTTATCAATTCTAAAAGCGGTCTTCTCAGCGATAGCCAAGAAGTTTTATCGCTGGCATAGTTGAAGTTTTTTATAAAAACTATAACCCAAGGCGAAAAAATTAGGAGCCCTGTAATTGTCGCTAAAAAATAGCCAATAACTGTCTTGTTAATGCGGAACTTTTCAACAATGACTACATAGATACCATGTCCTATGGCAACCATGGCAAATAAGAGGTGAGAATACATTGCCACGGCTAGTGTGGTAGCATAAATTGCCCAACTACTATTAGTTTTTAGGCGCATTGCTCGTAGCAACACTGCGCTGGACAGTAAAATTAACAAAACAAACAAACTGTAAGGTCTAGCTTCCTGAGCGTAAACTACCTGAAAAGGCGATACAGCTATGATGGCAACTGCTAACCAAGCTGTCAGCGATGACTCAAATAACTCTAAACATAGCCAGTACATACAAGGTAATGCCAGCAAGCTAAAAACTGCCGACAAACTTCTAGTTACTGCGATGGAATCTCCAAACAGTTGCACCCAAAATCTGACTGCTACAAAATACAGAGGAGCAAGTTGAGCTTCTTCTAGTGCCAATCCTTTTACGGTGTCAAAAACATTTTTTTCGGCATTGAGATGCTGATATTTTTCGAGGGTTTTTATTTCGTTAATTTTGCCCTCGCCTAACTCTTTAATTAATTCAGATTCTGTATAACCGGAAACTCGCAGAGAAGTGTAACCTTCGTCTATCCAGTAAACTTTCTTTTCCAGATTGGCAAAACGAAAAAATATCCCTAGGACTAATATAACTATAATTAAAAATCGCAGCCCGTTGTGCAGTGGATGATGCTGAGAAATTAGTCGATCGCCATTTTGCGTAAATTTCATTTTAAATCAACTCCTATAAAAAGAATAGTCCCTAGCCGACGCTATAAGTAGATGTTCTCCTTAATTCCCAGACACATAAATACTTTCATCAGTCGGTTTATTACCACTATTAAAGGGGCGGAGGCAGTATTTCCGCAGTCCTAGTTCATTTAGAATAACTGCCGATCGGCCATTCTGTCATGGGGTGAAAGGCTACAATGTTCGAGAGACAAAGTTTTTAAATGTCCCGAATGCGGTTATGTTGCCGACCGGGACGCAAACGGTGCTTTTGGCATTATGCTAAAAGCTTTGGCGGGTACGCCCTTCACCCTTGCGGGCGATGCTATCGAGGTATTTTCATGTGTCTGACTTGTCCAAGATATTTGAAATGTATCGCGTAAATGTACCACAACCCAGAACTTCCCAACTAAGGAGAATTTTATGGCTAAGAGTAGCGGGCCTCCCCCCATAGTTTTTATTCTGTTATTTTTCTTGCTCGCCGGTGGCGCGTTCTTTTTTCTGAATAAACCAGCATCCCAGGATGCCCAAAATACACCCACTCCCACACCCGCAGCCGATGGTGGAGCGAATCTGCCTCCCGTCGCCCCAGTACCGAGTGGAGCATCTCCGGTTGCAGCTAGTTCTTTTGCGCCTCCAACTTCTGTTGCTCCCGGTACAACGCTGAAAATTGACGGTTCTACCAGCATGGTGACAATCAATCTCAACCTTAAGAAGGGCTTTCAAGGCAAGTTTTCTGGCACTACAGTTGATACCAAAGCAAATGGTTCTGCCAACGGAATTAAGGATTTGGTGGCGGGAACAGCCGATATTGCTGCGGTATCGCAACCTTTGACTGCTCAAGAACAAAGTCAGGGTTTGAGAGCAGTACCTGTGGCCCTGGATGCGATCGCCCTTGTAGTCGGCACTAACAACCCTTTCACAGGAGGTTTAACTGTGGCTCAAGTTCAAGATATCTTCAAGGGAAATACTCAAGATTGGTCGAAAGTCGGTGGCCAGCCTGGCCCGATTAAAATCATTAATCGACCACAAGTTAGTGGCACTCACCAGACGTTTAAAGAACAGGTTCTCAAAGGCGCTAATTTTGCTACGGGACCAAATATTACTACTCTCGATCGAGATGCGACAACTCCCCTGCTGCAAGCTTTAGGGAATAACGGCATTGGGTATGCGACTTTCGCCCAAGTAGTCAATCAGAAAACGGTGCGGGTTGTGCCCGTAGACGGGGCGACACCGGATGCTGGTAACTATCCTTATCAGCGACAGTTGTATTACGTTTACAAAAACCCTCCTAGTCAAGCAGTCAAGGACTTCTTGGGTTATGCAACTTCCCCGGAAGGACAAAAAGCGATGCTTGCCGAAAATTGAGCCGAAAGCTGATGATATCGCCAGACTCAAGTCTGGCACTACACAAGCGATGTCCGCGCAACGCGACACTTAATTCTTTAGTCCGCGCAGGCGGACTTCGTTTGTGTAGGCGCGGTTTCCAACCGCAGGCAGGGTCTGATAGGCTAATATTCGATGTAATTTAAAATCGAAGGTTTTTCTGTGAGCAAAAATCGCGAACCAGTCGAGAGTTTAATTCTTTACTATTTATTCAAGTGGTCCATTGTCAGCCCGATGTTACACCTTTATTTTCGGGGTCGCATCTACGGTGCCGAAAATGTTCCCACTTCTGGACCACTGGTAGTAGTCAGCAATCACGCTAGCGATTTTGACCCGCCTATTTTATCTAATTGCATGAGACGACCGGTGGCATTTATGGCTAAGGAAGAGTTATTTAAAGTGCCTATTTTGAAACAGGCGATCGCCCTTTATGGTGCTTATCCAGTCAAACGGGAAAGTGCCGATCGCAGTGCGATTCGATCGGC
>NZ_JAHRFC010000067.1:0-25915 GCF_020883015.1 Microcoleus sp. CAWBG640 | reverse complement strand
GGAGGAGCTGCTGTTAGTGCTACGGCAATTAAACTCGGCGGCTATTTGGGTATCGTTGTAGGGGTTGCCCCAAGCGAGCTTACGGCAAGTGTTTTTGTGCCAGCAGCATAGTTTCTGTAGCGTGGGCTTTGTGAGTCCTATTTGAGTGGAATTAAGTGCCGATCGCCTTTGAGTTTGACTTGGGGGCGATCGCGTTCTGTAAAACCTACAGATAAGGCTAGCATCTAGTTCCAGATTTCAGCTTTCTACCCATGAGAAAACTAACATGAGAAAACTAAGTTTATGGGGGCAACAACTGAGCCTAATTTTGGGGGGAATTATGGCGGGTGTTTTCCTGGGAGAATTAGGTCTTCATCTGGGGGGAATTAAAGGTCTGAAAAAGCCCCGTGAGCCTGTCTCTTTTGATACTTACAGATTCGACGATCCCGCTGGAGCTTGGTCATTGAATCCGGGCGCGTCTTTCGAGTGGCAGGGTGAAGGGGAGCGCTCCTTGATCCAAGCGAATAAAGATGGTTTACGCGATCGTGAACATACGAAGGAGAAACCACCAAAAACTTTTCGGATCGCGGTGGTGGGAGATTCCTTTGCCGAAGCTTTACAAGTGCCGATGGAAAAGACTTTTTGGTGGAAAATGAGAAAGCAACTCAATAAAAAATGTACTGCTTTAGGCGATCGCAAAGTTGAGGTAATTAATTTTGGGGTTCAGGGTTATGGGACGGCTCAAGAACTAATGACTCTGCGCCAGAAAGTCTGGAAATATTCTCCCGATTTGGTGATCTTAGCTTTTTTTTCGGGCAACGATATTATTAATAATTCAAAAAAGCTTGAATTTTATAAACGTCGGCCCTTTTTTGTCTATAAAAATGGTGAATTAGTCCCAGATATGTCATGGCTGAAAATGTCACCGGAAGAACATGACTATTTAAAATTTTCCTCGGTTGATTATCTTCCCACTTGGTTCGTCAATAATTCACGCATTTTGCGGTTAGTCAGAAAAGTTGATTTAGATCATAAAAAACGTCTGCTTGATGCCACAGAAAAAGAACGATTCCCTAAGAACTTTCAAGAACCTATTGAGCCAGTATGGAAAGAGGCTTGGCAGGTGACAGAAGGATTAATTACACTAATAAATCAGGAAGTTAAGGTAAAAAAGGCAGATTTTATGGTTTTGATTGTTAGTACGGGATATCAAGTCCATCCAGATCCTATAGCTCGTCAAAGCTATATGAAACAATTTGGCATTAAGGACTTGTATTATCCTAATCACAGAATCAAATCCCTTGGCGATCGCCTCAATATTACGACATTGGATACAGTCCCGCGATTGCGAGAGTATGCAGAAAAAAATAAAACTTGTGTACAGGGCTTTCCCAATGCTCTGCCCTGTGAAGGTCATTGGAATAGCCAAGGCCATGAGCAAGTTGGTCAACTTATTGCAGAAAACTTATGCGATAAGTTCAAAGCAGAGCCTTAAGTTTGAATCTGATCCTATATCTAGATTCTGACTAAAAGACTCAGACCGTGAGAATCAGTTCCACAAGTTCCAAACAAGCTGTGAGTTTCTGCTAAATCTTTAACTAAAGCAGTTTGTTTGGGGCTTGGTTTCCAAGGATTTGGATTACCGTAGGCATAGTAAATTTCTACACCGTCAATGCCGAAACGAGCAGCTTCTGGGATTAATTTATCAGCGGTAGAACGATACCGACAGGGATGGGCCAGAACGGCTAAACCTCCTGCTTCATGAATAGCTTCAATTACCCTGATGGCTGGATACAAATAAGTTCCTTCTGTACCTTTACCTCCTAAGTAGGGTTGGAGACTGGAATGTTGCGGATCGAAGCCATAACCGAGAATATGTACATCGTTATTTAGTAATTCAGCATTAATTTCCACCCCTGTCCACAGAGTGGGTATGGTGCTATTGTTGTCGGGATGGTCTAATTTCCAATTATTCAACCAAATTTGAGCTTTTTCGTAGCCTTTGGTGCTGTGGTGGTCTGTAATAGCTAAGCCTTTGAGACCAAGGGCGATCGCTTTTTGGAGCAATTCCTCTGGCTGCAAGCGTCCATCCGAGTAGACTGTGTGCATATGGAAGTTATAGGAACCAGGACAGCTATGGGCATCAATTGTCTGGAAGACTTGTTTGAGTGCACATATATTCTGGGCTTCTGGTTTGAGAGTAGAACCGGGTGAGGGAGCGAGATTGACATTCATAAATGTTCCTATAAAAAAAACTAGCCTTGTTCAATATATCTAATAAATTGATATGTTGCACTTGTGGCGAGAGTGACACCGGGCGGGGCGAGTTTATGAAATTATTGATTTTCGGCAGAAATGGTTTGTAAAACCCGCCCGTACAGGTTTGTTGAGAATGGTGCAAGATATTAATTCACTCGCATTTTAAACCTGCGGCGGCGGCTGTGGGAAATTCGAGCGGCACAAATGTCAGGCCAAATTGTTCTCTAGAACACGGAACAATGTGCGCCAATCGTTTAGGAGAGTTTTTTCGATTGCCGGTGTTTGGGTCAAATTCAATTATACCCGTGGCTCCACTGGCTTGAAAATTTGGTGATGCTAAGGTTTGTTGCATTCCCTCCCGACTTGGTTGCTGCTGTATTTCTAGGGCTTTAATCAGTGTTTGGGCTGCGTCGTAGGTTAAGGCCGATCGAGTATTTACCGGACCTCCCCACAATTTTTCAGCGTTGAGTGGAAATTTTTTGTCAAAACTGATTAACGGATGCCAAAACACGGATATTCCCAGTTTTTTAACAGACTTTAACTTTTTGGCTAATTCTAATATTCTCGTTTCGTACAGCGTCCAAGGGCCGACAATCCAATTGCGATCGTTGTTAGCCTTAATCATTTCGATCGCATTTTCTAGGGAACTGGTGACTTGACCATCTGGAATCAAAAGTATGGCTATTTTTCCCTGTTTTTCAACTTCTTGGATTGCTGCTGGGGCGTTAAAATTATTTTTAGATAAATCGTAATAATTATTGATTCTAAAAGTCGTTCCTCCTAGGGCTTCAAATTGTTTTTTAAATTCTTCCCACAAAGAAGCGCTGAACGGACTGTTGGGATTGTAAAATACTGCAACTTTTTTCTGATCGACTGAGATTAGTTGATTTACTAAAGCTTCAGCTTCTATGCTAGTTGTCGGAGCCGTCCGAAAGAAAAATTTCCGGGGTTTGCGTGTCAGTTCTTCTGTTGTGCTTCCCGGAGAAATAGCGACAAGTTTATTGCGATTGTAAATATCTACTGTTTCCACGGTCATGTCGCTGGTGTAGTGTCCGATGACTGCTAAAATATCGGGCTGAGCAACCAGAGAATTTGCTGTTTTAACTGCGTAGGATTTGATATTGGCGTCATCGGCGATGATGACTCTGAGTCCTTTGCCTTTAAGAGGTTTTGTTTCGAGCAATTCTTGACCTGGAAAGTCTTTATTGCTATTACTGGGAGTGACGAGACTTAAATTAACTTCTGTTTGAGCCTGAGCAATGCCGCGCAGCAGTTCTTCGGCTAAGTTAGCATTGAAAATGCTGCCATCCTGATTTCTGCGGACGGGAACGACTATTGCGATGGTGTAATATTCTGCGTTGATTGATTTGAGCAGCGCATTGTTGATGTAAATTAAAGTTTCTGGATCTCTGCGGTCATCTCGCCAGGACTGTTTGAGCAATTTTAAAGCTTCTAAATAATTCAAGCTAGCAAACTCATTAATTCCCCTTTGTTTTGACCAAAGGCCGGAGGTTTGCACTAGGAGTTTTTCGCCAGAACTTACACCATCTGCGGAGGGTGTAAATTCTGGCGTTGGTGGCGGGGAAATTCTGGGGATTAAAAGTGCGATCGCCAATGCAACAGCCAGTCCCGCAAGTCCGAATAGCAGCCCGCGAAAGTGCTGTCTCACAAATTGGAACAGCAACCAGAGAAAGCGCCATGGAGGTGGTGGTGCTGGTGCTGGAAATTGGAGCAAATCTAAGGCTTCTAACACCTCAGCAGCAGATTGGTAACGCTTCGGAAAGTGGAAGCGGACCATTTGATTTAAGATATTTTTTAGACCCTCGCTAACTTGTAACATTCCTCGCTCGGATGTTGCATAATTCCAAATAAGTTCGCAAGTCTTAGGCTCTTTTGGCAGATTTGTGGGATACTCCCCGGTGAGAGCTTGAATAACGATGATTCCTAGGGCATAAATATCATTGTATGGTTGCGGAACCGATCGCGTATCGTATTGCTCGGCAGGCATATAACCGTCGGTACCTATCGCCTTCGATGTCAATATTTCACCTGTACTGTTAGATGTGAAATTCCTAATTTCTTTAACTGCTCCAAAATCAATCATCACAAGTTTACGATCTTGGGTGCGCCGAATTAAGTTAGAAGGTTTAATATCGCGGTGAATAATATTTGCTTTGTGAATAGAATTTAAAATTTCTAGAACTTCCCGTAAAAAGGCGATCGCCTGTGTTTCCTTCCACTGCTGGCCAGGAGAGATTTCTTGACTGAGGAGAGTTCCCTGAATGTATTCTTGAACTAAGTAAAAATTGTCATTTTCCTCAAAGCGATCGAACAATTTGGGAATGCGCCAGTCTTGGTCTAGAGTCTGCAAAGCATTAGCTTCCCTTTGAAATTGTCTTCTAGCTTGTTGTAATACTAGGGGATTTTCCGATTCAGGAAAAGGAATTTCTTTAATCACGCACGGGGGATTTCCAGGGTTTTCTAGATCCTGAGCCGTGTAGGTTCTAGCAAATCCTCCCTGTCCTAATTTATCAAGGATTTTGTAGCGTCCGGCTAGTTCATCTCTGGGATTGAGACACATAAATTTTCTAGTACCTGTTGCGGGTGCGATCGTCGGTGTTGATTATCATACCAAATCTAAGCTCACTACGTTATTTATGTGACTGGGCTGTGTTTTCTTGCCCTAGATATCGCCACTAGGGAGTGTTTTTAAACCTAGAGGCCCCCCCAGATCCCCTTAAAAAAGAGGGGGTTCTCCAGGTTCGCAAGGTTATCTCTAAAAACAAATTCCCAGGCATAACCTGGGAATCATAAATATTAAGAAAATGTAGTGCTGTTTTAATATATTTAATTAGCTCAAAAGCTTTCATAATCCAGCATCCCCAGTTAGGGATTTGAGAGGGGATGCCGGGGCGGGCTTTTTGGAGATTGCGCCGCACCCGATCGCATTTTTGGGTCTCAAGAAAACGGTTGCATTCATGTTGGAGTACCCGTTAGGCTTGGGTGCTGTTGCGAGTCTGGCTAGCCAGCTCCAACAGTTGCGCCCAGCGTTTTTGGACTTGTTTGGGAGTACATTTGATGGCAGTGGCGATCGCCTTGTCACTTTCTTGATTCCGCTTCATTGCTAACAGTTGTTGCTGTTCGGGGGAAAGTTGAGCGCGAAATGTTTCCCACTTGTCCGAAGTCATTCCCAATTTTTGATCGACATCAGCACCGAGCCATTCGTGGACTAATTTCCAGTTTTGAGTGCGGGCAAATTTTTCGACGTGGTACTTGAAACGTTGTTGCAAGTAGTCCCGTTGACGGGAAGACAAACCAAGAACGCGATCGATTTCAGAAGCAGAAAGGTCTTGCAATTTCAAATTGAGGTAGCTAACACATTCTGGCTGATTTTGCGATTCCAGATAAGCAATCAATTCCGATACTACTCGATCGCGCAACACAGCATCAGCCGGATCGACAGTTTCAGACACCATTTGTTCGCGCACTTGTTGCAGCGCTGGAGAGCGGCTGTACATTTCTGCATCTTCTCCCTTGCCAGATTCTACAGCCATTTCAATGTCGATCGCAGTTTCAGGAGGTTGACCCTTGGCAAAACCTTGAGCGCGGAGGACAATCAGGCGTTGGCGGTTGCGGCCTGGTAAACCAATTTGGCGTTTGGCGTAGTGTTCGGTGAAAGCCATGTACTCAGCCAATTCTAGCTGTGTGCGGGGCTGGTAGCTCAGATCGAGTTGGTGTTCCCGGCGGAAAGCCCGTAAAGATTCAATGTAAAAGCCTTGCAAAAAGTCTTCAATCATGTTGTAGCGAGCTTGGTAGTTCAAGTTCGATCTAAAGGAAGCAACATGGCGGTAAATCATCGATGCGAGGTGAGAGTGAAGTTCGACGCGGCCTTGCTTGGAACCGAGGCGATAGAATTCCAGGGTTTTTTGCAAGCGGTGTTCGGCTAAGGTGATTTGCCAAGCTTGGACTTCGCCGGAAATTTGGATGCGATCGCTTTTTTGGCAAATCCGTTCGACTTCCTTCGCAATCCGCATCGCCACCGATTGAGCGCTACGGCTTGCTGTTTTCATCTCTGCTTGCAACGCTTTGAGGGCGAAGTCAGCCAAAGCTAGGGTATCGACGCTGGGAACGTGATTGATTTCGAGGGCTTGTTCGCAGGGGGCAGTTTGAAGGGAGTTGATGGTAGAAGCGGTGTTGCAGTTAACGGAGTTGGTGGCAGTTGTGACAGTCATGGTATTTATCAGGTGGTAGGGCACCGCAGCGACAGTGCGAGGACTTTTGTCAGAGAGTGAGTGATGCAGTTGCAGGCGGTTTGGCTTGCTGTGCGGATTCAACTCTCTATACATTGAATGTACGGGAAGTACAAATAGTGCAGTGACTTGGGTGTTCCACTCTCTCATGCAACTGTTTTTGGCTGCTGAATCTGATTTTAAGCTTTGGCTGTAGAGGAATGGTGATTTGGTGCTTAAACCTATACTGTACAAGCATTCTGAGCTATTGCGAAGGTGGGGCGATCGCACTTGCGAGTGAGGAGCTGGCAAGGCCGTTCAGTGGACAATTTACTAACTGGCCTTGGGACGGGATTTTGGGGGTGGAAGATTCTGGAATTGGTAGTCAGCAGAATGTAGGGAACTGCAATGTATTCTCTACCTACGACAGAGCAGTTTGAAAACCCGGTTAATTTAGAAAATTGGTATGTATCCTTTCTCAGGACAACCAAAGCAACCGGGTTTTTGCCATTGCATCAGGCTGTAATATAAAATCCTCTCTTCATCGTCCTGTATTAAACTCTCTCTTCTCTTCCTTCGCGTACTTCGCGCCTTCGCGGTTACATCATTCCGATCCAACCGGAATTGATATAACGAAATATTCTTGGACAAAACCCGGTAGAGCACTAGATAATTTACCCTGCTTCTTTTTCTAACACCAAAGTCACCGGCCCATCATTATCTATAGAGACTTGCATCTGAGCTCCAAACACGCCTGTTTCGACTTTTAAACCGCTGGAGCGCAACTTTTCGACAAATTTGTCATACAGAATAGAGGCGGCTTCTGGGGGCGCAGAGCGATCGAATGAGGGTCGCCGACCTTTGCGGCAGTCGCCATAAAGCGTAAACTGACTGACAACAAGCAACTCGCCACCAATGTCTTGTACGGATTTCTCCCAGCGGCCAGTGTCAGTGGCTGGATCTGGAAACAAACGCAATTCTAGGCATTTGCGAGCCATCCAATCTAGTTCTGCTTCGGTGTCGGTAGTGGCAATGCCTACTAGCAGATTCAGTCCGCGGCTAATTTTGCCAATTATTCGATCGTTAACTTCGACTTGAGACGATTTGACTCGCTGGATTATGATTCGCATTCAGAATCGGTAATTGGTAATCGATAGAGAACTTATTCGTTTACTCGTTACCAAGCTAGAGTCTGGTAACGCATATCCAGAGGCTCTACCTCCTATTTTCATGAATAAAAGCCAGATAGATCCTCTAGACATTTCCAGGCTCTAGCATGGAAGTTGTACTGTGTAATTCCTGTTGTCTTTATTTTTTGCCAAATCCTTTGCCGCGATTCGGTGAAGGCAGACAGAGACAGTTTTCGATTTGCGATCGCAAAGTCTCGATATCTAAACCTTGACCGATCAAGACAATCTGGTTTTTCCGTTCGCCTTTCCACTCATCATCATCGATGGAAAATCGCTTACCACTCAAGTGAAAAATATGCCGTTTGGGACTTTCTTCAAACCACATAATCCCTTTTGCCCGAAACACATTTGTAGGCATTTGGTGGTCTAAGAAATATTGAAATTTCCTCAGAGAAAACGGCTTGTCGCTCTGAAATGAAAGTGAGGTAAATCCATCATTATCTAAATGGTCTGAATGGTCGTGATGAGCGTGGTCGTGATGAGCGTGGTCGTGATGGTCGTGATGGTCGTGATGGTCGTGATGAGCGTGGTCGTGATGGTCGTGATGTTCGTGATGGTCGTGATGGTCGTGATGGTCGTGATGGTCGTGACTGCTAGCAGTTTCCTCAGCTTGGAAATATTTGTCCGATTCAAACAATCCTACACTGAGGATGAGTGGCAGAGGAACTTGGGATTTTACTGTGCGGAGAATTCGAGCGCCTTCTTTGACATCACGAATCTTAACTTCCAACAAATCTAAATCTGCTTCCTCAACCAAATCTGTTTTGTTGAGAACAATAATATCGCCATAGGCAATTTGACTGTATGCTGCTTGAGAATTGAATAAATCCAAGCTGTAATTGGAGGCATCTACTACTGTCACGATGGAATCGAGACGAGTCATGTCTCGCAATTCAGTGCCTAAAAAAGTTAAAGCTACTGGTAGGGGGTCGGCGAGTCCGGTAGTTTCTACTACTAAATAATCTAGATTTTCTTGACGTTCTAAAACTTTGTAAACTGCATTTACCAAATCTTCGTTAATTGTGCAGCAAATGCAGCCGTTGTTGAGCTCGACCATATTGTCTTCGGTGGTGACAATCAGTTCGTTGTCGATGCCAATTTCGCCAAATTCGTTGACTAAAACTGCGGTTTTCAAACCTTGCTGGTTGGTCAGGATATGGTTGAGCAGGGTTGTTTTGCCACTGCCGAGGAATCCTGTAATGATGGTAACTGGCAAGCCGTGTTTGGGGGCGTCCATTACCGGCTCTGTCTCGGACTGATTTGTTGTAGATTGCATAGCTTGAGTGTCAAATAAGGTCGATCGCTTGAACTTGTGGTTTTTATTGTATCTTATTTTTTGTGCTTGGTTATTTGTGAGTTGTTATTTGTTAATTATTATATGAATTCCGGCTGCACCGGAATGATGGAGGAGACGGCAATGCCGTGTCCCTACCCAAAATAATCTTGTAGGGAAACGGCATTGCCGTCTCCTAATTTAGGCTAATAATTATGATGCAACCGAAATTGATCTCATATCGTTTCCGGTTGTATCGGAATGATTAAACCACAGAGAACACAGAGGACACAGAGAAAGACAAGAGAGAAATAATAATTCCGATGTCAACGGATTTGATATCACATCCAGCAACTTGTCTACTGCGTGTTTCCAAGTAAAGTTTTCAGAGACAAAACGGGGGCCTGCAAGTCGAGCTTTGGCTATAAATGCAGGTTGTTCGATAAGTGTCTGCATCAACTGAATTAAATGTTTCCAGTCCGGATCTAAAATAAATAGGTTTTCTCCTTCTATGAAGGCTTTTAATAAGGGGCGAATGCCTTTGCGATCGGTTTGACCTCCGATGTTTAAAAATATAAAATAGTCTTCCCATCCAAAGGTTTGCCGTAGTGTTTGACGCTGCTGTTGAGAGGGGGGATAATAAATATCGGTGTCAGCGCCATGAGGTACAATGGCAATGCGATCGCCCTGAACTCCGCTACGAATTAATCCGGCTTTTGACCAAGCTGAGGGTGTAATAATTTTGGATTCTGAATTAATTGGGGTTTCGGTGATTGAATTCACGCCGATCGCCTCTAATAACAAATTAGTAACAATTCCCCATTCAGTAGCTGCAAATACCCAAGTTTGGGCGCTAGTTGATGCTGCAAAGTTCCAAGGAGAATAGATTCGGAGGGTGACATCGGCTAACTGATTTGGGGAAGGGCTGGGAATGCTGTTCAGTAATCTTTGAATTGGGCGTCTGCAATTCACTACCCTCGTCCAAGAATTTAAAACTATCCGACACACCCCCAGCCCCTCTCTAGAGGGGAGTTAGATCCGGTTCCCCTCGGAGGAGGGGCTAGGGGTGGGTCTTATTCCCAATTCCCCATGCCCTATTCCCAATTCCCTACTTCATAACTTGCCAATCCATAATCCGCCATTGTCCGTCTTGGCGAATTAAGTCGTAGCGGATACGGAGGTTTTCGTTGCGGGAAGTAACTAGCTGTTCGCGATCGAACACTTCAGCCTTTTCGGTAACTTGGGCTTCGACTTCGGTCCGATCGGGATTAGTCGGATTTGTTGTTACCTTTGTAATTTCGAGCTTGTGTGTATAGCGCTGGTGGGCGTTGTTTCGCTGTTGAGCTTCTGCCATCAATTGCCAGCGAGACAAAGCAGGTTCCGTCAGAACTTGCTTTAATTCATCGATAGCGTGATTGGGGCCGAGGGCTGCTGCTTTGGCTGAGAGCCAACTTTGAATCATTTGCTGCGCTGTTTCTTCTGTGACGGCGCCGGAGGCTGGGGCGGGAGTGCGAGGCTCTGGGGCGGCGGGGGCTAAGGGGGGAATTTCGATCGGTGGTGCTTCCAGGCTGACTAAGGCTTGTTCTCCTTGCAGAGATGGGCCTGAGAGAGCTTGGAGGATGCCACCTAAGATACTGAAAATCAACCACAGAATTAACAGACTCAGAAAACCAGCCACCAGCAGCAGAGCCAGCCGATTTCGAGGCATGGACTGAACTTGGGCTGAAATTTGCGAGCCTAGTGTCCTGGCTCGATCGACTAAATCACCCATTGGCCCTGCACTACTCTTGGCACTGCGACGGGAGGAATGGGGGCGTCGGCGTTCTTTGGAGGTGGAGGAAGGGGGATGTGCGGTGGGGGTAGCTGTCGAGTTCTGGGGGGTGACTGGGGGGATAGGTGCGGCTGGGGTCCCCTCATATTTGGGGCTTGGCCCTGGGGGGGGTATGATGGCGGGGCCGGGGGTCAAGGTCACAGTGGGCGATCGCCCTGTAATGGCTGGGGATGGCTGGAGTGAGCTAGTGAGTGTCGCTCTAGCTTGAGCCTTGGCAGTAGAGCGGGGTTGGGCTACAACCCACTCGTTGGCTGTTTCTGTATCCTGTGGCAAGGATTCTAGGTAGGCTTGTACCTTGGGATCGGCAAAGTAATCTTTTAAGGAAACTGACTGCTTTGCCAAGTCCCGGAAGTGCGGAAATACTTCTTCCTGTAGCCAGTGTTCGGCGTATAAGCACAGCCCCGGCAACAAATCGGGAGAATCTTGGGAGTTTTCACGAATGAAGGCGAGGGGTTCTTTTTCGGAACTGAGTTCTAGGGCTCTGCTGGCTTCTTCTGTTTGGCCCAGCAGCAGGGAACATACGGCTTTTTCGAGGTGGACGTCTTGGCGGCGGCCTAACTGCATCAGCATCAGCTTGGCGCGGCGGATCATGGAGGGCTGTCTGGCTGCAAATCCCTGAGCTAGTAGGGTGTAAACCGAGAGATAAGTGCCTACGGCGGAGGGGCGGCTAGCTTCTGCTTCAAATAGGGTCTGCTGCTCGCTGCTGGTTAGGTGTTTCCGCAGTTGTTGGACGAAGCGTAGGAAGTCTTCGATGCCCAAGCCCGATCGATCGTCGTCGGAACCATCGATCCCACCCCTTTCTTCGAGCATTTCTCGCAGGATTTTTAGTCCTTGACGACGTTCGGAGACTTTTTCTTCTGGGAGGGATAGTAATTGTAAGATGTTGTACGGACGGAGTTTGTATATATCGGTTTGCATTTCACCCCTCACGCTTGGAAATAGGCTTTCGCGCAGCAGCAGTTCTTGACCTGCGTCTAGTGATTTGGTGGCATTTTGGTATTGACCTTGTTGCCACTGTTCCCTGCCTAGTTCTAAGCAGGACAGGGCGATGGTTAAAACTATGTCGGGTCGCACTAGCTGGGGGTCGCCGAAGCGCCCTTGTGCGATCGCAGAGCTGCCATTATTGAGATAGGGACGGCCCAGTTTCTGTACAAGTTCGTATTCTCCGAGTTCTTGCAGTACCAGCAGGACTCCTACGAACTGGTTGTCGTCGATTTCAATACTTGGAGTATGGGGGTCGGGAGTAGCGTCTAAAACCCCGGACTCTTGCCAGTCTGTTTCTGCTTCTTGCAGGACTGTGGCCACGCCTGTCGAGGCTTTTAACCTCGGATTTTGGGCTAAAATCCCTGCTTCTGATTCGCGATCGTAAGTTTTGGCCAAAAAACTGGCATCGTAAGCTTTGCGCCCCTCTGAGTCTGACAAAACGGCGTAGGCTTCGTCGAGCAGTTGTTTACGGGCGACGATCGCCACTTCGGAATACTCCCTGCGTGGAAGTTGTAACGTCCGGTCGCGATGAGCTTGCTGCAACTGTTCGGCAGTAGCTTGAATCGGTAGACCTAGAATCCGATAATAATCTAGTGGAATTAGCACTGTCCACTTCCCCAAAGCGCTAGCAACTGAATTAGCCTATCTTAGGTGACGCTCCCATATCAAATCAAAATTGATCGGTTGGGCTTCTGACTCCTGTCATGGAGAGCGAAAACTTCCTTCCAGGTACTTCGTTTCCCTTGAGGGCATTTTAGAGTGAGGTGCGCGTCGGGCCCCACTGCTGACAGAATAGCAGTTTGTTCGTTCAGTCGCTATCCCCAACTAAGGGATAAAAGCCGATTGACCGATTATTGGTATAGTTAGGGTCGTTGACGGATTATCAACAGTTTGCATAATACTTATCAGGTATTAATTATTTATGGTTCAGGAACGGACTTTACCAGCTTTTGACGCAACAAGCGTAAGTATTTCTCGTGATGAAGGTTTGATGCTTTACGAAGATATGGTCTTGGGGCGCTTTTTTGAGGACAAGTGCGCTGAGATGTATTACCGGGGCAAGATGTTCGGTTTTGTTCACTTGTACAACGGCCAGGAGGCTGTTTCTACTGGGGTGATTCGATCGATGCGCCGGGATGATACTGACTATGTTAGCAGCACCTATCGCGACCACGTTCACGCTTTGAGTGCCGGTGTGCCGGCGCGGGAGGTGATGGCGGAGTTGTTCGGGAAAGAAACTGGTTGCTCTAAGGGCCGCGGCGGTTCGATGCATATGTTTTCTGCCGAACACCGACTGTTGGGGGGCTATGCTTTTGTGGCTGAGGGGATTCCTGTGGCGACGGGGGCTGCTTTTCAATCTAAGTACCGCCGCGAGGCTTTGGGAGATCAGAATTCTGATGGCGTGACTGCTTGTTTTTTTGGGGATGGTGCTGCTAATAACGGTCAGTTTTTTGAATGTTTGAATATGGCGGCTTTGTGGAAGTTGCCAATTCTTTATGTTGTGGAAAACAATAAATGGGCGATCGGGATGTCCCATGAACGTGCTACTTCTGACCCGCTGATTTACAAGAAAGCTCATGCTTTTGGTATGGCTGGGGTTGAGGTTGATGGGATGGATGTTTTGGCGGTGCGAGAAGTGGCGAAAGAAGCTGTGGCGCGCGCGCGGGCTGGTGAGGGACCGACGGTGATTGAGGCGTTGACTTATCGTTTTAGGGGGCATTCTTTGGCCGATCCTGATGAGTTACGTTCTAAGGAAGAGAAGGAATTTTGGTTCCCTCGCGATCCGATTAAGAAGTTGGCTGCTGATTTGATCGATCGCGCTTTGGCTACGGCTGAGGAATTAAAGGCGATCGAGAAGAAGATTGAAGCAGTCATTGATGATGCGGTGGATTTTGCTGAAAAAAGCGCTGAGCCAGATCCCAGTGAATTGTATCGGTTTATCTATGCTGAAGATGAGTAGTCTTTAGATATATTTTGAGTCCCGTTGCAGCCACAGGTTTTAACAACCTGTGGCTGCACAAGTTTCAAGCTAAAATTGAAATTTAAATGCGGTGATTATTAATTTTTGCGATTCCGCCTCCAAAGGCAAAATCTTGGGCCATTGAACTTTGTAAAAAGTCGTGGGGAAAACCCAATTCGATCGCACTGACTGCGTTTAATCGCTCCATGTGTTCGAGGGTTAATTCAAATGTTACCCAATAGTTTGTATCTCATGTCACTATCTAGTTAGTTGTTTACTGTTCATAGTTTAGATCGAGATTTATCAATGAAGCTAGAACTAATACTTTGCCTTGATAAATTTTTTTATTTGGTTAAATTGTTTCCGAAGAGCGACATTATGTCATCTATCTTGAGAGGGGTATTTATGAAACTAATTGCACAAAAAAACTAAACTAAAGATATAACCAATTAGGTAGCTAAATTTACTTTTTAGCGTTATGTTGATAAACAGATTACAAAACTAGGTGACTATCTTGGCTGACATTGTTGATACTGCCGTTCAGGCTGGTTCTTTCACAACCCTAGTTGCTGCCGTCAAAGCTGCTGGTTTAGTCGATACCCTAAAAGGCCCTGGCCCTTTCACAGTGTTTGCACCTACTGACGAAGCTTTTGCTAAGCTTCCTGAAGGTACTGTAGAGACTTTGCTTAAGGATATTCCGAAGCTAACACAAATCCTGACGTATCATGTTGTCTCCGGCAAAGTGATGGCTGCGGATGTGGTGAAGTTAACTTCAGCTACTACTGTAGAAGGTTCAACAGTGAAAATTGATGCTTCTCATGGCGTCAAGATTAATGATTCTACTGTTACAACACCGGATGTGGTTGTTGATAACGGTGTTATTCATATCATTGATACTGTTTTGATTCCTGCGTAAGCTAAGTTTGGGATCGGGTGAAATATAGCCTTTATCAGAAAGATGAGGTAAGATCGAGAATTGGTAATAGGTAATAGGTAATTGCTATTCCTTGTTAATTTAAGCATTTGACACCCATATTTCCTGATAGTAAGCGACATTCTCAAGGGTGTCGCTTACTTTTTTATTTAATCAAACTCAGTTTACCAATTACCAATTACCAATTACCAATTTTTGAAATTTGTCGAGTTCGCTAAAGTAAACTGACTCAGAGGACGAATAGCGAGTTATACTCCTAGTACCAAGACTCCCGCTGTCAAATAACCCCGAAATCACAGCTTATGAGCAACACTGCCCCTTCTGAGCGAGCCCCCAACAGCCACGAAACCAAAAAACTCAGTTTCTCGACCAAATTAGCTTACGGTGCGGGAGACCTGGGCCCAGCTATCACGGCGAATATTCTGGTATTTTTCCTATTATTATTTTTTACCAGTGTGGCTGGTTTGGCTCCTGGTACTGCTAGCAATATTTTACTGATTGGGAAGGTTTGGGACGCTGTAAACGACCCGATTGTGGGGGTATTGAGCGATCGCACCTCTCACCCCTGGGGCCGTCGGTATCCTTGGATGGTATACGGTGCAATTCCCTTTGGGATTTTCTTCTTTTTGCAGTGGATTGTTCCTAGCGACAATCCAACCATACTGTTTTGGTACTATGTAATTATCTCGATTCTATTCAACACCGCTTACACGGCTGTTAATCTTCCCTACACTGCACTTACCCCAGAATTAACCCAAGATTATAACGAACGCACTAGCCTCAATAGTTTTCGGTTTAGTTTCTCTATCGGTGGCAGCATTCTGTCACTAATTTTAGCCCAAATTATCTTTGCCTTAGTTAAAGACAATACCCAAAAATACATCATATTAGGTGCTGTCTGTACGGTGATTTCAGTATTACCTTTATATTGGTGCTTTTTGGGAACTCGTAAACACGTCTTTGCTCAACTGGCAGAAAATCCTGTAGTAGAAGATGATTCTACATCTTTGGGGTTGAAAGAACAGTTACGGATTGCATTTAATAATCGCCCTTTTTTGTACGTGATTGGAATTTATCTCTGTTCTTGGTTGGGAGTGCAATTAACTGCTTCTATTTTGCCTTATTTTGTGATCGACTGGATGAAACTGCCGCCAGCAGCTTTTACCCAAACTGCGATCGCCGTTCAAGGTACTGCACTGGCTATGTTGTTTGTTTGGAGTAAAGTTAGCGAAAGATACGGCAAAAAAGCTGTATATTTTATGGGCATGAGTTTGTGGATTATTGCCCAAGCTGGACTGTTTTTCTTGCAACCAGGACAAGTAGGATTGATGTATTTCCTGGCAGTGATGGCTGGTGTGGGAGTTTCTACTGCTTATTTGGTACCTTGGTCGATGATACCGGATGTGATTGAACTGGATGAATTACAGACTGGACAAAGACGCGAAGGTGTGTTCTATTCGTTTATGGTATTGTTACAAAAAATTGGATTGGCGATCGGTTTGTGGTTTGTGGGGCAGGCCTTAGAAGTAGCTGGATTTCTCCCTACACTTCAGGGACAGGAACCACCTATACAGCCGGATTCTGCAATGTTTGCCATTCGAGTTGCGATCGGACCTTTGCCAACAATTGCTTTAATTATCGGCATGATTTTAACATATTTTTATCCAATTACTCGCGAAGTTCATGATGAAATATTGTTGAAACTCAAAGAAAAAAAAGCCGAGAATGAAATGGGCTATCGCCCTCCAAAATAAGGTTAATTTATGTAAGGGTAGTAGACCAAAATGTCTAAAATATAAGGATTTAGGGTAAAAATTTGTAGATGCCATTCGGAAGGAAATTTAATTTACCAATGGGCGATCGGGATTGGCAGGAAATGTGACAGTAAAAGTAGTGTTGCCATTGCCGCTTTCAACTTCTATTTTCCCCTCCAATTGTTCGACAAGTTTTTGGGCTAAAGCTAAACCCAAACCGGTGCCACCTTGTTTCCAGGGATCGGCATTGGGAACGCGATAAAATTTCTCAAAGATCCGAGGTAATTCCTCCTTGGGAATTTCCGATTCATTTCTGACGGTAAATTCAATTTCTGGTTTTAAAACACTTGCTGGTTTTCCTGGTCTCTTTTTGATACCTTTGGACTTCACCCTGAGAGCAATTTCGCCTTCATTGGCGGTATATTTGCAGGCATTATTTAGGAGTTCTGCTAAAATTCTGCCCAAACTAGCGCGGTTGGAGTTGATCGTGGGGAGGTTGGTAGCGAACTCTACTACTAAATGTTGGTGGCGGTTTTGGGCGCGGGTGTAGAATGGTTCAATAATGTTAGGTAGCCAGACTTGTAAGTTTACTGGTTCGAGGTCGATCGGACAAGCTGCTGCTTCCAGTCGCTGCAAATCTAGCAAAGCATTAATTAGGTCTGTTTCTCTAGTGCATTCTTGTTCCAAAATTTCTAAATAAACTTGGCGTCGTTCTTGAGTGGGAGAAACTTTCAGCATATGAATGGCCATTTTCATATTAGCTAAAGGTGTTCGTAGTTCGTGGGAAACTGTGCTGAGAAATTCATCTTTGATGATGTTTAAGTGCTGGAGTTCGTGAACTTTTTGTTGCAATTCGGCGGTGCGTTCTTGAACTTGGCGTTCGAGGTCGGTGTTGAGGTTCTGCACCTGCTGGTATAGTTGGGCTTGTTGAATGGCGATCGCCACTTGAGTTGCCAATTGCAATAACAAATCGACTTCTGAAGACTGCCACTGTCGAGAATTGGAACATTGGTGGACGCACATCATCCCCCACAAATTACTGTCTTGTAAAATGGGTACTATTAAATAAGCTTTGATTTGTGCTTTCTGGAACCTCGCATATTTTTCGGGACTCAAAGTAGCTTGGTCAATCTGGGGAACCGCATAAATTTGTTGTTCCTGAACCGATTCACCTTCTTGCCACATAGTATCTGGAAAAATTTCTCCCAATATTGAAGACCAATCTTCGGCTACGGATTCTGCTACTACAATGCCGGAATTGCTCGACTCTAAATGCAGGATTGCTACCCGGTCTGCTTGCAAAACTTGGCGCACTTCATCGACGCTGGCGTGGAGAATTTCTTCCAGGTTTAGGGATTGGTGAATCCGCAAAGCAATCTGAGTCAAAAGTCGATCGCGCTGTACTTGTTCGTGCAGTTTGGCTGTTCGTTCCCGCACCTGTTGTTCGAGTTTGGCATTGCGGCTTTGGAGGAGTTCGACTTTTTCGGCTTGGAGTTGATAAACTGAGTGCTGCAACTGTTTGACAACTCTGTACATTTCTGTTGGGTCTAGGACTCTCAACAAGCTAGTTTGGGTAATAATTCCCAACAGTTCTCCCCGTCCTCCGCACACCACTAATCGCTGTACTTGTTCCTGCTGCATTTGTTTGTGGGCCGTCCACAGGGAATCGGCTGGTTTGATCAGTAACAGGGGAGTGACCATGACTTTTTGCACTGCGGTTTGCTCGAAATCTAGTTCGAGAAACTGTGCTTGTACAATGTCGTATTCGGTAATGATGCCTAGGGGTTGCTGAAAAGAATAGTGAAAAATGGAGGTATGGTCATTTTTGGGTTTCTCCATTGTTAATTCTTTATTTTTGGTAATCACTACGCAACTAACTTGATGTTGTGACATCAGTTGCGCTATGGTCAACAGCGATGCGGTGTGGGGTGCTGTGATGGGCGTAGTCATTAATTCTGCAACTCGTCGCAATTTCAGAATATTGGAAGGTTGTAAGACTTGCCGAATTCTTTCCCTCGTCAGGACTCCTACCAAGTGGCGGAATTGATTGACGATCGGCAAATAGCGAATTCCGTGTTGGCGAAATAAGGATAAAGCGGCGAACACGTCTTGATCGTCGGATTCTGTCAGGGAGACTGACACGGGGGACATCACTTCAGAAATCGGTATTTTGCGGAGGGCTACTTTTTTCTGAGTGTCTATTTTGCCAGAAGCGATTAGCCGCACTAGGTCGGCGGGAGTTAATATTCCGATCAATAGCCCTCGACTTGGGTTTTCTGATAAATTTCCCGCGGCTGCCATTTGGTGGTTATGCACCACCAACACGCATCGTGCTCGCATTTTTTCCGATGGTGCTAATTCCTGTAATACCCCGCGGTCTGAGGGTAAAGGTGTCTTGGGTAGGGGACAACTGTTTTGCAACTGACTCATCAGCGCGATCGCCACTACTAACGAAGTGTCTGGCCCAGCAGTTAGGGGGTAGCGGTCGATCGCTTGTTCTAATGCTGAGGAGTAAAAAGGCGGGTGGTAAAATGGCATAGTACATCGCGGGTTGTCGGAACGCAGCTAACTGCTGATAGGCGTTTTGTCTGTTGTGTAACACCAACCTAGGGCGGAAATTGTCAAAGTCACAATCACAGACAGCCGACGCTAATTTATGATTAGCAATCATCCCGGAGATTTTCCCATCTTCGAGCCGAATGCGAGTAGACTTCCGGCTAATCTCCGTTGTGGTTTTATTGTATAAGTTTCGCCGTTGGTTGGCGAATTCGAGCATTTTACTTGGCAATTTAGGAGTAAAATGTATGAGCTTTTTTAGGGGGGATGACCCCTAAGTGATGGTTTCCTATTTGCTGGTTACGGTTTCTCCACTGCGTTTTACTCAATTTTTTTATCGATCAAATTATACACAAATTTGAATAGGTATAACCTCTCTAAAGTCATAAGATACAGACAATTATAGACAGGTTTTTGACTGCTTATCAACGATCGCCTATAATGAAAACCAGGGAAATGTAAATTTTTACTAAAATTTTACCGCTAATGACAACTTTAAGCTTAACGGAAATTGCAGCCAAGTTAGAAAGCCAAAATTCAGCCGATCGGATGGTGGCTTTGGCTAACTTGCGGAATATACCCGCCGCTGTGGCGGTGCCTTTGATTAAAAAGGTTTTGAACGACGAAAGTTTGCAGGTGCGATCGATGGCTGTGTTTGCTCTGGGGATCAAACCCACGGCAGAATGCTTTCCCATTTTAGTAAAATTGCTAGAAACTGACCCGGATTACGGGATTCGTGCTGACGCTGCTGGTGCTTTGGGCTACCTGGAAGATATTAGAGCTTTTGATGCTTTGGTGCGGGCTTTTTACGAAGATACCGAATGGCTGGTGCGCTTCAGTGCTGCGGTGTCTCTGGGGAATCTCAAAGATCCGCGGGCTCGTGATGTGTTACTGAAAGCTCTCGAAAGTGAGCAAGTGGTGATTCAGCAGGCGGCGATTTCGGCTTTGGGAGAAATTAAGGCGATTGAGGCGATCGATCGCCTGCTGAATTTTGCTCAGTCAGAAGATTGGCTCATCCGTCAGCGGCTAGCCGAAGCCTTGGGAAATTTAAACAGTCCCAAAAGCATTTCCGCCTTGAAATATTTGGCAAAAGATAGTAATTCTCAAGTATCTGAGGCGGCAACAATTTGTCTCGATCGTTTGTCGAAAGCAGAGCAATAATAGATAGTGAAACCAGAATGTATTATTTAAGTGGCGATGGCAAATCGCAAGCTAAGATAGTTGTTGATATCCTTCATTTTACCAAACCCAGCCATGAATCAATTACCGAATCCCTTTAATTCAAATCCATCCAATCCCCTAGACCCCTTAAAGCAAGAACCAGATCGACTCGACGATGAGGATGGAGAATTGCCAAAACGCTATCACCCAGCTACTAAAAAAAATCTGCAAAAATTGTTCATTATCCTGATAGTTAGTGGGGCAATTATTGGGGGAATTTTATCTATAGGTGTGCTTTCGCTGATGCAAAAAGCCGGATTGACTAAGGTTCCACCCAGAGTAGAGAATTCTAAATAATTGATGTTGAAAAATTCGACAATTACACCGACGGATTTAGGAGAAAAATCCCCTCCTTCTGGTAAACTGATTGCTGCGGGCTTTCATGCGCTTTCTGACCCCCTGCGGATTCAAATTTTGGAGTTGCTGCGGGAACAGGAGTTGTGTGTTTGCGATTTGTGCGATCGGCTTGGAGTTCCTCAGTCCAAACTCTCTTTTCACCTCAAAACCTTGAAGGAAGCGGCTTTAGTCCGCAGTCGCCAAGAAGGCCGCTGGATCTACTACAGCCTCAATTTAGCTCAGTTTCTCGCCCTGGAACAGTACCTGTCGGACTATCGGCGATGCGGCCAGATTCTGCCGGCGCGATCGTGTGCCGACGCAGATTAACCCATCAATATTTCTTAATGTGTGTATCGCCTGTTTGTCTTCTATCATACTTGACATATCAATTTTTTTTGATATGATGCAATTGTACCCCTTAGTTATGGCATAGGGTGAAGTCAATGAACCCAGCAGCAAAGTCCAAGGTTTTCGCGGTAAGTATAATTGCTTTGGCGATCGGTGCGATCGGGCTCCTCAACTCCTGCGGACAAGTCCAGTCGCCAGAATCGCAGAGCATTAAAATAGACGGTTCCAGCACTGTCTATCCAATTACGAATGCGATGGCAAAAGAATATCAAAATACGCATCCCAAAAAAGCATCAATTACTGTTGAATTTTCCGGCACTGGTGGCGGATTTAAAAAGTTTTGTGCGGGCGAAACTGACATCAGCAACGCCTCGCGACCCATCCGCCCGGAGGAAATGGAAGCCTGCAACAAAGCCGGCATCCGCTACTACGAATTACCCGTTGCCTTTGACGCCCTCACAGTAGTAGTCAATCCCAAAAATGACTGGGCAAAAGACATTACTGTAGAGGAATTGAAAAAGATTTGGGAACCAGCCGCCCAAGGTAAAATTACCAAATGGAATCAGATTCGACCTAATTGGCCAGACCGACCGATAAGCCTCTACGGTGCCGGCAAAGATTCCGGTACATTTGACTACTTCACAGAGGCAACAGTAGGTACTGCTAAAGCCAGTCGCACCGACTATACAGCTAGTGAAGACGATACAGTTTTAGTGCAAGGAGTTATTAAAGACGAAAATGCTTTGGGTTACTTTGGATTTAGCTATTACGAAGACAATCAAAGTCAATTGAAAGCTGTAGGTATTGACAGAGGCAAAGGAGCAGTATTGCCCTCCCGCGAAGCTGTAGAAAAAGCTCAGTATCAGCCCCTAGCAAGACCTCTATTTATCTATGTCAACTACAAATCGGCTCAAAGTAAAGTAGAACTACGAAACTTTGTAGAATTCTACATGAAGAAAGCTCCGACCTTAGTTAGTTCTGTGGGTTATATTCCTTTACCAAAAGAAGGCTATCAACTAATTTATCAGCACTTCTACAATGGCAAAGTAGGGACTGTTTTTGGTGGCAAAGCTCAGTTTGACTCGACAATTGGAGAGTTATTGCGACAGCAAGCAACTTTTTAGGTATCAGTGGTCATCTGTCAAATGTTTTAGCTTGTTAGCTGTTAATCTTGATTGGTAACTAAAATCTAACAAGAGAGGTAAATTTATCACGGATCGACTCAATGTTCAAGTCAGTTTATAAGACAGCAAGCAGCTTGTTCTCACCGGAGTGCAGAAGAGAAGCAATCGCAGAATTTTTGGGTACATTTATTCTAGTGTTTGCAGGCACGGGCGCTGTGATGGTTAACAAAATTAGTGAGGGTGCGATCGCTCATTTAGGCATTAGTTTTGTCTTTGGAGCCGTTGTCGCCGCCATGATTTATGCTACGGGTCATATCAGTAGCGCCCACCTAAATCCGGCTGTAACATTAGCTTTCTGGACCAGCGGATTTTTCCCAAAAAAACGTGTTTTGCCTTATATTTTAGCCCAGTGTACCGGGGCGATTGCAGCTTCTCAACTGCTGCTAATTACTTTAGGAAAAGTAGCAAATCTTGGTGCAACAGTTCCTCTCAATGGTAACTGGTTACAGTCTCTAATCTTAGAAACAGTATTGACTTTTATCTTAATGTTTGTTATCCTCGGTTCAGGATTAGATAGGCGCGCTCACATCGGATTTGCGGGCATAGCAATAGGCTTAACTGTAGGATTAGAAGCTGCATTTATGGGGCCAATTACCGGAGCAAGCATGAATCCAGCACGCTCTCTCGGTCCAGCTTTAGTTGGGGGCATTTGGGAACATCATTGGGTTTACTGGGTTGCTCCGATTTGGGGAGCACAATTAGCAGTCGCAGTTTATCGGGAACTGTCTAACGGATTTCGGGATTTTAATTAAAAGCATCATGACAAGTTTTACCCACAAACCGAGAATTTTGTTTTTGTATGGCTCTTTAAGGGAGCGTTCTTATAGCCGTTTATTGGCAGAAGAATGTGCGAGAATTATTGAGGATTTCGGTGCAGAAGTTCGGTTTTTTAATCCTCTGGAATTACCGATTTATGGTAGTGTTCCCGATACTCATCCCAAGGTTCAGGAGTTGCGGGAATTGAGTCTGTGGTCGGAGGGTCAGGTATGGTCTAGTCCAGAAATGCACGGCAATATTACGGGCATTATGAAAAATCAAATTGACTGGATTCCTTTAAGTATCGGGGCCGTGAGACCGACTCAAGGTAGAACTTTGGCGGTGATGCAAGTTAGCGGTGGTTCCCAATCTTTTAATGCTGTGAATACTTTGAGAATATTGGGTCGTTGGATGCGGATGTTTACGATTCCTAATCAGTCTTCTGTTGCTAAGGCTTATCAGGAGTTTCATGAGGATGGAACTATGAAAGATTCGCCTTTTCGCGATCGGGCGATCGATGTCATGGAGGAATTGTACAAGTTTACTCTGTTGTTGCGGGAGGAAGTTGACTATTTGACCGATCGCCACAGCGAACGCCAGGAAAAAGCGGCCAAAGAGGCGATCGCCGTTGCAAATCGCGCCCTGGAATAACCGGGCGTGAATAATTACCCAGCGATTGAAATCGTGGCTAAAGAAACAAAACCCGCCTTCGCGGGTTAAAGAATCAAGAATTCCTCTTCAGTCCACGGAGGTGGACTTCGGTTGTGTAGCCGCGGTTTCTAACCGCCGGGGTCCTAACTAACAACTAACAACTAACAACCAACAAATCCCATGAAAAAAGTAATGTTTGTCTGCAAAAGAAACTCCTGCCGATCGCAAATGGCAGAAGGATTCGCTAAAACCATCGGAGCCGGCAAGATTGGAGTCACCAGTTCCGGGTTAGAATCAAGCAGAGTTCATCCGACAGCAATTCAAGTCATGTCAGAAATCGGCATTGACATCAGCGATCAAACATCGAATCCCTTAAACGAATTCCATGCAGAAGAATACGATGCCGTAATTTCTCTGTGTGGCTGCGGCGTCAATTTACCCGAAGCGTGGGTATTGCGAGAAGTGTTTCAAGATTGGCAACTAGACGATCCCGACGGACAACCCATCGAAACATTTCACCGCGTCAGAGATGAAATTAAAGCACGAGTTGAGAAATTAGTTGATTCTCTAAAATAAAACCTCTGGGACCTATCCTTTTTGAGTCTAACCGAAAATGATGTGAGTTGTAGAATTACCCGGCGATTGAAATCGCGACTACAAAAACAAAACCCGCCTGCGCGGGTTGAAGAATCAAGAATTTCTCTTCAGTCTGCGGAGGCAGACTTTGCTTGTGTAGCCGCGGTTTCTAACCGCCGAGGCTGAATTCATGCTAAATTATCAGAGGCATTCCGTCAGAAGGCCTCTAAATCTGTTGTGAACATAAACCAACCAGACTAGCATATGATTCAGACAGCAGTTACCCCTTTCAAAAATAAACTTCAGTCAGCTTTAACTAAAAAGCAGATTACAGTTTTACAAATTAATCTGGGCAAACGCTGCAACCTCGCTTGCACTCACTGCCACGTAGAAGCTAGCCCGAAACGAACAGAAGAACTTTCCCCGGAAATTTGCGATCAATTAATTGAAATCATTCGCCGTTTTCCTCAAATTCAAACTGTTGACCTCACCGGCGGTGCTCCAGAGATGCTTTACGGTTTTAAACCGCTGGCGGAAGCTGCAAGGGCGGCAGGTAAAGAGGTAATTGTTCGTTCTAATTTGACGATTTACTTTGAAAAAGGTTTTGAGGATATTCCCGAATATTGCGCGGATAACCAACTCAGAATTGTGGCATCGCTTCCCTGCTACCAAGCTGATAATGTTGACAAAATGCGTGGCAACGGTGTTTTTGATTGTTCGATTCTGGCGCTGCAAAAACTAAATCAGTTGGGATATGGCAAAAACCCAAATTTGATTCTGGATTTGGTGTACAATCCGCAAGTGCCGGCAACAGATAAGTTTTCGCTAACGCCACAACAAGGGAAGTTAGAGGCAGATTACAAGGTTTATTTAGCGGAACATTTTGGGATTTGTTTTAATCAATTGTTCACGATTACTAATTTGCCGGTGGGACGGACTAAGTTTCATTTGGAACATCAGAAACTGCACAAGCCTTATCTGGGGTTTTTGGAGGATAATTTTAATCCCGGTACTCTAGAACATTTAATGTGTCGTAATGAATTGTCGATCGACTATTTGGGCAATGTTTACGACTGCGATTTTAACCAAATGGAAAATCTGCCAGCTAAAACTAGCAGTGGTGAAACCATTACAGTGGCTAAGTTGTTAGAATCTGGGAGTCTAGATTTGATTCCAGAGGTGCAAACTGCTGCTTATTGCTATGGTTGTACGGCTGGTTCTGGTTCTAGTTGTGGCGGTACTTTGATTTGAGAAGAAGAACCCCCCCCTACCCCCCCCAAGGGGGGATGGAAAAAGAACCCCCCCAGGGGTGAAGGAAGAAGAACCCCCCCAAGGGGGGATGGAAGAAGAACCCCCCCAACGGGGGATGGAAGAAGAACCCCCCTTGGGGGGAAATTCAGGAAGATGGAAGAAATTATGCGCGATGGCTAACGCCCAATACCCATGTTATTGAGAATGGAGATTTGAAATAATGAATGATTCTCGATCGCCAATCCCAGACAATCGGCAACCATCAAACCATTGGAAGTTGATTTTAGTGGTGGTTTTAATTGTAGCTTTGATTGTAGGAGCCAAGTTTTTTAACTTTCAAATAATTCTGCAAAAGGCCTTGGAGTCGATCGCCAGTCTTGGCCCTTGGGGCCCGGCAGCTTTTATTCTAATTTACATTGTGGCAACCGTTTTGTTTATTCCTGGTTCGTTGCTGACTTTGGGTTCTGGTGTTTTATTCGGAGTATTGGGCGGTTGTGTTTGCGTTTCCATCGGCTCGGTTTTAGGTGCAACTTGTGCTTTTTTAACAGGGCGATATTTAACTCGCGACTGGGTTTCTCAGCAGATACAAGGAAATCAAAAGTTTCAGGCGATCGACTCCGCAGTTGCCTCTGAAGGATGGAAA
>NZ_JAHRFC010000066.1:0-26393 GCF_020883015.1 Microcoleus sp. CAWBG640 | reverse complement strand
CTCCTAGACGATGTAAGGAGAATTAATAGGCTGGGCGCGATTGGTGGCGACTAGAGTTTGGTAGATGAGAGCGGATATTTCACCACGGGTGATGTCGCGGGCTGGGGAAAAGCGATCGCGCGCTGGATAATTCACCACCATTTTACGCTCTGTGGCCGTTGCTACCTGAGCGGTGGCAAAACTGGGAATCAAAGCGCGATCGCTGTAAACACTCAAAGAATTGGGGTTTCCGCCCACAAGCTGCAAACCATTGACCAAAGAAACAACAGCCTGAGCCCTAGTCAAATTCTGATTTGGGCGAAACGTAGTGTCAGGATATCCAGCCAAAAAGCCAGCCCGATTAGCTTTTTCGATCGCCGTTTGTGCCCAAAAATCCGCCGCCACATCCTTAAAATTGGTTGCATCCCGGCGAGGAGCAAGTTCAAAAGCCTTCGCCAGCAAAGCAGCGTACTGAGCCCTTGTCAAACCTTGATCCGGCTTAAAAGTGCCGTTAGGAAAACCACGGATAATATTCATGTTTGTCAAACGTTCAATAAAATCCTTAGCCCAGTGAGTGCTGATGTCGCTAAACTGAATGCCGCCAGGAGTTGGAGTTGGGGTTGGAGTTGGGGTTGGGGCTGGAGTTGGAGTTGGAGTTGGAGTTGGGGCTGGAGTTGGGGCTGGAGTTGGAGTTGGAGTTGGAGTTGGAGTTGGAGTTGGGGTTGGAATTGGGGTTGGGGCGGGAGTTGGGGTTGGGGTTGGTGTCACCGAGCCCAATTCAACTAAACCTTTCACTAGAGAAGAATTAATCTGATTTCCGACGGCGAAAATTTTGACCCCAGTGGCGTTTTGCAAGTCAAATTCACCGTTATTGACAAACACATTACCACCCAAATCTTGAGCAGTACCAACATCAGGCATCGCTTTCCCCACTACTGTCAAGCCGTCTTCCACATTTCTTTCAATGCGATTCTTGCGTATAGTTGGTTGTGAATCGCCTGCGAGGACAATCCCAGAGCGATTTTGTACAATTTGGTTTTCCACAATCAAAGGAGCGGACTGAGCTTGTAGAGAAATACCAAAACCTGTATTTTGAAAAGTATTGCGCCGGAGTACACCTTTAGCGCTACCAGCCATAATCACGCCAGCGGCAGAGTTTTCCAAAAAGATGTTATCGAGAATAGCCGGATTAGCAGTGCCGGTGGCAAATATTCCTTCCCGCTTGGATTTAGTCAAAGTGCAGTTAGCCACAGTGGGAGAAGTTGATTCAATCCAAACTGCGGTGCCGCGAATGTCAGGATTGATGACAGTTACTCCGCGCAATTCGGCATCGGTTCCTAGGAGTATAGTGACATTTTGACCAGCGGCGCTGGGACTGACAAATTTGCCGCTTCCTTGGATGATAATGCTGCTACCTTTGTTGGATTCACTACCGATTATTTTGATTCCAGAGGGAATGTCTAGGGGGAATTGTTCGCCACTGGCTGCGCTGTAAGTTCCGCTGGCTAGCTGAACGATCGCTCCGTAGGGGGCGATACCGATCGCGCGGGCTATAGTTTTCAATGGGGCTGATTGGCTACCGGCGGCTGCATCGGAACCTGTGGCGGAGTTGACGTATAGTGTTGCCATGTTTTTGCTAAAGAGATAAGGTGCGATCGAGCTTTTGTATAATTTTCATTTTCTACCAACTTGACCCCGGATCTATAAGCTATTTCATTCGCCGACAGTCGAAATTCCCTGCCCAAAAACCTTCACCGCTTCAGCCAAATCAGTTTCGCCCATCAAAATTGAGCGCCTTAGTAAGTCAATATCCAGCCTTTCCAATCCTGACAGTTGACTCTGAATGACTTCTTCATACCCATCTTCCCGGAGATGATATAGCCGCAAGGTGCCATCCTCCCAAAACCAGATTTCTGGCACACCCAAAGCCCGATATTTTGGCAACTTTGTCAGTCCACCGCTAGTATAAACCACCTCGATCGACAAATCGGGAATCAACTTAGGTTTCCCGAAACAAAATGATTTGTCTGCTTGGGTTGAAACTTCTCCCGTTTTCTCCTGCGTCATTGAACCAGAAGGATAAAACCTAATGCCTTGCGTCAGCAGAAAAGTTGTTACCAGATAACCAATGATTTCCGAAAAATGTTCGTGTTGGAATCCCGGCATTATAATTTCGATTGCACCTGCAAAAAAAGACAACTTTACCCCAGGGGAATCTTCCGAACCCTTCTGGATTAACTTGAATTGTTCCCAGGTGCCGTTGAGCACGACTCGCCCATCGAGAATTTCGCGATCGAGAACTTGTGTCATTGAACCGCACCATTATCTCTTATGGGAATTATAGCGTATTGTGCGATCGGCCCTAACAGTCAGCGCTGGTCGTGGTGCGATTCCAAAATGCAGTGCTTAAAATTAAAAAAGTCGATGGTTAAATCGATAATCTTTCTTGTTGGTTTCGCAGTCTAGATCCCCCCTAACCCCCCTTAATAAGGGGGGAACCGGAATCTTCTCTTTTCTGGTTCCCATGCTCTGCCTGGGAACCAATATTTCTTGTTGGTTTCGCAGTCTAGATCCCCCCTAACCCCCCTTAATAAGGGGGGAACCGGAATCTTCTCTTTTCTGGTTCCCATGCTCTGCCTGGGAACCAATATCCAGAGGCTCTGCCTCATCTTAACTCCCACCCAATTTCGCAATTTCTGGTTCCCATGCTCTGCCTGGGAACCAATATCCAGAGGCTCTGCCTCATCTTAACTCCCACCCAATTTCGCAATTTCTGGTTCCCACACTCTGCCTGGGAACCAATATCCAGAGGCTCTGCCTCACCTTAACTCCCAGCCAATTTCGCAATGCAAGATGTTTCCAATACCACTAAAACATCGTTCTGAAAAACAGCACAACTTGTCATTGCTTCAGCTAACACAGGAATTTTCCCTTGTTTGAGAGCAAGCATCGCCTTTGGTGTAGAATCAAAGTCTTCGATCCAACCGTAATCCTTTACATACTCAAGAGTCAAGGCCTGGCGTTCGAGCATCCAGAAATCTATTCCATATTGATTAATAAACTTTTGCACCACAGAGCGATCGGGACTATATTGAGCGCGAATTAAATCGTTAACTCGCTGTCTAAATCTGGTATAATAGCCTTTTTGATAAGGCACTGCATATTCTTTTCCTACCAAAACCGAGCGCTGACTAAAAGTTGGCAGGTTGTCCACCTCTGGCGCTAGGGAAGCAATCAAAATATCTGGCGGTTGCTGCTGAAAAAACTGGTACAATTCGGGCATTTTACCCTCTACATACCCAACGCTAGGAAATTTCTCCACTAAGCAGGGATAAAGCACAACTACCACAGCAATTATCGCTGTTGTTATGATTGCCACTAGATTTTTGATGCTAATTTTGGTTTCGGTTGTCTTAGCCCAATTTCCCACTCCATCTAGGAGCAAAGTTAGGGCGATCGCACTTAAGAACACTACAATAAATCGCAAGCTATAAGCAGTATAGCGTCCAGGCTGATATAATTTAAAAATGGTAGCATGAGCTGCAAGAAACATGAATAAAGATGCTAAAAATAGTTGCAGCAACAGCCAGATATTACTTTGAATCTGTTTGGCTACAGGAAAGTGCGATCGCCATACCAATAGCACCGGAAATAACCATGCAGCACAGTGAGTAACGGGGGTAAACAGGGACTTGGGAAACATCCCACTACCCCGGCCAGTCAGCCAATAATCTAGGGGATTTGGACGAAAAAAAGCATTTCGGCCTTGGGGCGCAAATTCGGGCATTGTTTTAGCTTCTGCTGCTGTATAAGCGGGGCCAAATTCCGATTTATCTAGGGCATAGGGTAGCATTACTAAAAACACAACTCCTAAAACTGTAGTGCAAAATAGGTAATTTGTGCGATCGCGCGACAAGCGCAAACTACCTTTTTCCCAATCCAGCAACCGCAAAACTAAGATACCCGCAGCTACCAATGCGTAAGGAGGGTAAAATAGTCCGATTAAGGCGATCGCCCCTAAACAGGGCAGCAGGGAACGTCGCAGTAAATAATATAAAAAAGCGAGAAATATCGGATAGATAAAGGCTCTGGGCGTTGTGGAAGCCAAATCGTCTGTCATCCACATATGTTGGTTTAGCAGCAAAGAGGCAATAAATCCAGTCATGGGCACTGGCAGTATTTCTAGAGCAATGCTAAAACAGTAATAAGTGGAGATTAAGCTGAGGAAAAGCGGCAATATTTTGTGAAATAATAGGGGAGAGATGCTAATTGTGGCTGCTATTTTGTAGAGTGTGCTGTAGCCTGTGGGGCTGATGGATTGAAAGTAGTTAGCAATGAAGTCGTTGGGAAACAAATCGCGATCGACAAATCGCATCATCCAGAAAACGTGTTGTCTGGCATCGTCTTGCACGATATACTCGCCACCGAAGGCTTGTCTTAGTCCTAACCAACCATAGATTGCCGCAAATGTCAAGCTTAAAGCTAACCAAAAGATGGTGCGCGATCGAGATTTATCATCATTTGTGGCAGTCAGAAATTTGTGCAAGGGGGCGATGAACATGGGGGAAAAATAATATCAATTTCGTTCACACTCCCCGGCGTAAACGCGCGGGGATTCTTTATTCTACGAGCCAACTTGCTTTGACAGGATTTCTCCAACCAAAGTAGAGGTAAACAACCGCCCAGAATTCGATGTCTAAGGGCAGGGCGACACCAACAACCAATAACTAATGACTACTGACTAAATGCCATTCATGGGCTTTTTGGGTAATAGTTGCCAGCTCTGCGGAGGACATTTTGTCCAGATTGGCTAAAATAAAGCTCATGCGCCCGATCGACTGCAATTTTTCCCGGTGGCGCGCCAGGAAGTCCCAGTAAAAAAAATTGAAGGGACAGGCATTTTCGCCCGATCGCACCGTGCGATCGTACTTACAACCCCGACAATAATCGCTCATCTTATTGATATAGTTCGCAGACGCAGCATAGGGTTTAGACGCCAACACACCGCCATCCGCAAACAAACTCATACCCAACACATTTGTCTGCATTACCCAGTCGTAGGCATCAATAAATGCACTGTGGAACCAGTTTTCCAGCTCCTGTGGCGAGATGCCGGCAATTAGACCAAAATTGCCCAAAATCATTAATCGCTGGATGTGATGCGCGTAACCAGTGCTTTCGACTTGACTTAAAACTTGATGCAAACAGTTCATATCAGTTTTGCTAGCATCCCAAAAAAACTCCGGCAGCGGCTGAGTGTGGTTGAACCAATTCTTCTGAAAATAATCAGCATCCACATAAAAATAAACACCCCGAATGTATTCTCGCCAGCCCAGAATTTGGCGGATAAAACCCTCAACGCCGTTTAAATTTAAGTCATTGTCTAAGTAGGCTGTTTCCGCCGCTTGAATAACTTCTAAAGGATGCAGTAAGCCAATATTCAAATAAGGAGAAATAAGCGAATGCCACATGGTTTCCTCCCCCGTTACCATCGCATCTTGATAAGGGCCAAAGGTGGGGAGACTTTGGGTGATAAAATTATTTAACACTTGCAAAGCTTGCTCTCGCGTCACGCCCCAGCGAAAAGGTTCCACATCTCCGTAAGTTGGGAAAGATAGAGCCTTAACATCGGCGATCGCTTCTTGAGTTATTTCATCCGGCTCAAACCAAATAGCTGGCGGTGTATTCAGTTTACCTTTTGGTGGCTGGCGATTTTCTTTGTCAAAATTCCACTTACCCCCTACTGGTTTATTTCCATCCATTAAAACTTGGAAACGCTGGCGGCTAACTCGATAAAAATCTTCCATTAACAGGCGTTTCCGGCTGGATGCCCAATCTTTAAATTCTGCTTCACTCCACAAAAATTGGTTGTTAGCAATTAAAGTAATTTGGCAGGGAAGTTGCAAGTTTTGGATTTTTTGTAAAAAAGGTCGATCGCTCGGTGTCATCACCCGCAATTCAGTGATATTATCAGTTTCAATCCAAACTTTCAGAGGAGTTTCAAAATCCGCCGCTTTGGCATAAGCAACTTGATAGCCACTGTTACGTAATTCTGCGGCAAAATGTCGCATTGCCGACCAAATTAAAACTAACTTCTGTCGATGATAGGAACGTTCAAGAACCTGTTGCCAAGATTCAATTAAGATAATTTTGGGAAATTCTTTCAGATTAAGTGTGCTGGCGAGAGCAGCTTGATTGTGCCAAAGTTGATCGCCTAATATCCAGATGCCAACTGTCATTTTTTTTGATGATTGATTTTATTAGTTTGTTTTACCAGGCTTGTTTAGAATTTTAAACGGTTTTAACATCCCAATTGATTTTGCATTTTTTAGCGGGTATTTTATTGGTTGACTTTTTCCAATTTGGTGGTAGTTTTAGCATCTATCGAATTACTTCGTCTTAATTGTGGATTTGCTGGAGCATAACATTGATTTCCAAAGATAGGGAAACCTCCCAGCAAATCTAAACTCAATATCCGTGTATTGTTCAATCTCTAATACCTTTGACAGGGTTTTGACCGAAAAAAACTTGACATGACCATTATCCCAAAGTACAGTAAAATGATTGTCCATTTTACCAGTAATTGCTAATATCAAATTTTTTAAATAACCATGATAGGGAGTGGAAATAATTAGCGTACCTCCGGGTTTAAGACATTTTCGGGCAGCTTTTGCCAGTTCTTTTGGATAAAGTAAATGTTCGATTACTTCAATGGCGAGGACAACATCAAAGGAATGCGGTATATCGACTTCGGGGAGAGCGTAAATATCTGCTTGGATAAACTGACACTCCGGGAAACTTTCACGAGCAATTGCTATGCCTGGTGCAGAATTATCAACGCCAACAACTTCATAGCCTTGCTCTGCGATGACGTGACTCAAGCTACCATTGCCGCAGCCGAGATCTAAAACTCGGAGTTTTTTCTGGCTGGTAGCTTGCAGTTTTACCAGCATTTCCAAAAGGGGGGATAGCAAATAAGCGTGATGATATCTGGGACGATTATTTGTATAATAATAGGTATAGTCACTAGAGTTTTTTTTCATCGATTAAGTAAGCTAGGAAGATGATTGTCGATCGCTCTAATCCTCAGCAAGTGTATGGGCTGTTTGAGCTGATGTTCATTCCCTGGGGGTTGTGAAAGTCGATCGACCATTCCATCATCTCATTATTTGACCTCGCTGAAGATAAAACAATCAGGGCGATCGCCCTCTGCGGGCACATTAATACGATCGGGTTATGGCTATGGGGAAGTTGGTAATTTTCAAAATCGGGGAAGGCATTTTTGAACAAGGGTTTCCCTGGAGATTGTATCTTGGAAAAGAAGGCGATCGCACCGACACCAGCCTCTGCGATCGATTCATTATACGATAACTGGCAATCAGACTAGGACCTAAAGGTGTCTGGCAAAATGAATCGAGAATCAAAAAAAGTCACCATCAGTTCCGATAGGGAGCCAATGTTTAGAGGAGTTTTACCCAATCAATCTAACGGATAAAGTGCTATTAAAAATTGGCTCAAAAAGATATAATTGATGGGATTTATCTGAGGTAATTGTTACAATTATTAAAGCGCTCTACTTTCCTGTGCTCTTTAAAGAAAAAACCCACCTGACCCATCCTACCATTCGAGCTTACAGATTCCCGTTGCCTCCACGACTGAGTGAAGTAGTGAGAATAGCTCTGCCTCTACCTTTAGGAGAGCTCCCAGATCGATCGCCTGACCCAATCAATGACCGTGGCTCCTATAATTATGCTTAACTATTCTTGTGAAGCTGTGTTGTCTCTTCAGCAAAGTACCCTTGACAGATCCGCCAGTCGGTCTGCTTTGTTGCACTATGGTCGTTGTTAGGTGTCGCACCTTAATTTAGAAATGTCCTATGGTTAAGTTAGGTCAATCCTCCTTTCGCCGTATTTTACTGTCGCGGATTTTGTTGCTCAGCGTACCCGTTCTACTGGTGGGGGAGTATGTTACCTATCGCAAAGCACGATCGACGCTTCTGGAAACAGCACGTCAAAATCTGACCGAAAGTGCCGTCAGAAAAGCAGAAACTATTGAACAGTGGGCCAAATCACTCAGATCGAATCTGATCGGAGCTTCGGAAAGCTCCATACTACAGTCTGTAGAACCCAAAGATTATCAAAAGTTTATCGCGCAGCTAGGGCAACGGTTGCCCACTCAGGTAGATTGCGTGCAATTGACTAATTTGCAGACAAATCAAGTCACCGCCAGCACCTGTGGCCCTCTTCCCATTCTGTCAAAGTCGCCACCTGCTAATTTTTGGCCGCAGCAACAGCAGCAACAGGCTCTACTAGACGACAAGAGCGTCTACATCACTCTGTCTTGGCCAGATATGCAGCAGGGGAAAACTAAAGACAAAAATCCCCTTTCCTCTACAGCTAAGTTTTCCGATTCCAGCAAGGAGGGCCAAGAGGGGAAGGAAAGTCAGGTGAGTTTGGTGTTGAGTGCCCCCGTTTACACTCGTCGTGGCAATAGTCGCCAATTGAGTTATGCTCTGAGTTTGCAGTCCTCCTTGCCAGTCCAAACCAGTGCTCCCAAGGGCTCTCTGGCTGGCTATACGGTGGCGATCGACCAAGATGGAACCATTTTGGCTCACCCCAATATTGACCGCGTAGGACGCAATATCGACCAGGAAGCTGATGCCGATCGCCTCAAGAGTCTCCTCAAAAGGGCGATCGCCGGAGGACAAGCTTTTTTACACCTATTTTCCTTTGAAAAAAATGGCGTAGAATTGCTCGCCGGCTACGCTGCTATCCCCAGCCCTTTAACTAAAAAAGAAAACAGCAAATGGATTATTTTAGCTGTCTCCCGTTTAGATTACGCCTTGTCGGGTTTGGAAGAAATTCAGCAGGTTTTATTTATTCTGATTGTCGGCTTAATTGGCGCTAGCATCATCGCCACTTTATATTTGTCTCGCGACTTAGCTCGTCCTTTGGAAAAACTCAGAGACTACGCCCTAAAAGTAGACACAGAAGCGCCACAAGCAGTCCCACAAAATCTCAAAATTCGCGAATTCAATCAATTAGCAGATGCCCTCAACAGTATGGTGGGTCGCCTCAAATCCTGGGCCGACGAATTGGAAGTTGCCACCAAGGAAGCAAAAGTTGCCAATCAGTTAAAAGATGAGTTTTTGCGAAATATTTCTCACGAATTGAGAACCCCGCTCAATGGGATTATTGGTTTTCTGCAAATTGTACGAGACGGCTACTGCGATGACCGAGAGGAGGAAATGGATTTTTTGCAGCGAGCTCACGACTCGGCTATGCAGTTACTAAATATCATTAATGATATTTTGGATATTGCTAAAATCGAAGCCGGTTCATTCTCGCTAATGTTTGAAGTAATCGAGCTGAATGAAGTCCTCGAAGATGCTATAGAGTTACAGGCTATTCCGATTAAGGAAAAAGGTTTGAAGTTACATTTGCCACTTGCTCGCCCTCCTATTACTGTTTATGCCGACCCGGAAAAACTCAAGCAGGTGTTTTTAAATGTGTTGAGTAATGCTGTGAAATTTACAGAATTAGGCAGCATTACTATATCCATAAACCTTGAATCTAACAAAATCAAAACTCCCGATCAACTCAACGGGAATCTCGGAGAAAATATCCCAAGCATGAGCGAAGATCGTGAATCGGTGGTAGTGACTATTAAAGATACGGGAATTGGTATCGAGCCTGAACAACAGCAAAAATTATTTCAGCCTTTTGTCATGGTTGATGGCTCTACTACTCGCCGATTTGGTGGTAACGGCTTGGGCTTGGCTATCTCTCGCAAAATCATGGAATCTATGAGAGGGAGTATTACAATCCACAGTGCGGGTATCAATCAAGGTGCGACTGTAGTAATTTCTTTGCCTGTTATTCAGCCATCAAATTCTGCTGTTGACAACCCGGATTTGCTAAAAGAAAATGCCATGTTTAAAGGCTTTGATTGATGAGCGAAACTAGGGGCTAATAGTTAATGGTTGTCCGTCGAGTTCTAAGGATTGGCTCAAAGCGCTAAGAATGCGGATTAATTGGACGGACTGGGAGCCAGAAGATGTTGGGCAGGGAGTATTTGTTTGGACGCAATGCAGGAAGCGATCGCACACTTGACGCAGGGGTTCCACTGGTTCTAAAGTCAATATTTCCCGATTTTTAATGATAGTTTGCTCCCCTGCACGAACCCTTCCCAAACTATTTTCTTCACCCCCAGCATCTGAATTGCCTCGGTGTAAAATTAGGGGTGTTTCTGGCGACATTTCATCAAAAATCAAAGTTCCTAAACTGCCAACAACTGTTAAGCGCCGCTGTTTGTCGGGATTTAGCCAGCACAGGTGAATGAATGCTTGAAATCCGTCTGGGTAGGTGAGAGTTACCCAAACTAAATCTGCTAGTCCTTCTAAAGAATTTTGGGGGAAAATTGTAGGAGAAACTGGATTTTGTATTTCCTTCTGACTCCCCCCCTTGGGGGGGGCCAGGGGGGGGTTGCCTTCTGACTCTTCGGGGTGGCCAGGGGGGGGTGGGGGCAGTTGCCCCCCTTGGGAAGGGGGGGTTTGCCTTCTAAATTCCCCCCTTGGGGAGGGCGAGGGGGGGGTTGCCTTCTGAAATACACTACCCATCGCCCTTACTTGAATTGGGGTTTGTGCCAGCCAGGTATTGAAAATAGCAATGTCATGAACCGCTAAATCCCAAAGGGCATCAACATCGTGCCGCACGGGTTCGAGATGGGTGCGCTGGGCGTAACCGTAGCGCAAATTTCCCAGTTGATGTTGTTGAATAATCGCTTGGCCTCTATCGACTCCTGGATGAAATAGATAAGTGTGATCCACGAAGAGTTGGCGCTGCTGTTTTTCGGCTAATTGGCAGAGTTCTAGGGCTTCATCGCTATTGAGGGCGAGGGGTTTTTCTACCAAGACGTGGTAGCCACTGTTGAGTGCTGCTGCGGTGAGGGTATAGTGGGTAGAGGCGGGAGTGGCGATCGCCACTGCTTCTAGCCCTGGCAATTCCTGCACTTGAGCCCAATCACCAGCTAAAATTACATTTTCATTAAGATTAAACAGTTTTTTGACTGCTGCCAATGAATCTGGATTTTGGTCTACAATCGCTAAAACTTCGCTGTTTGGATGTTCTAAAAAGTTGCGAATTAGATTGACTCCCCAGCGGCCGGCACCCAATACAGCTATTCCGATTTTCATTTGTGGAAGAAGGAAGAAGGAAGATGTAATAAGTAGAAGGAAGATGTAATACTAGCAATAGTTTCAGTAGCTAAAGATATCCTAATCGCCAAGGCGATTGCTATATTACAATTTTACAAATTCCTGATTAATCATACCCTATTTTGTGATTAGTTAATCGTTATTTGTGATTAGTAGCCCCAAGCAAATAACCAATAATCAACCGTCAACCGTCAACCGTCAACCGTCAACTGTCAACTGTCAACTGTCAACTGACTAACTAATTTATTAAAAGCAGCCTGAGCCGCAGCTTGTTCTGCCGCTTTGATCGATCGACCTTTCCCCTCGGCTAGTAACTCTTCCTGAAGTCGAACTTCTGCCGTAAAACGATCCTCACCACCCTGGACTGTACCAGTTTCTTTGACAGTATATTTTGGCAAAATTTTGTATTTACCTTGAGTCAATTCCTGGAGAGCAGCTTTGTAGTTTTGGCGGGCTGGATCGCTGCGAATTTCCGTTGCTAGCCGTTGAAAGTGAAGGTCTAACCAAGGGCGAATTAATTCTAAGGTATGGGTACTCAAATAAAGGGCAGCCAGTAAGGCTTCTAGGGCATCTGCCAGTCGGCTTTCCGCCCCTGTTTTGTCGCTGGCGGCACTGCTGGCCACAATCAAATAGCGATCGAATCCGTAACTTTCAGCAATTTTTGACAAAATGCGATCGCTCACCAGGATCGATCGAATCGCCGCAAATTCCCCGACTGCACAATCAGGATAAATATCGAACAACAATTCCGATGCCGCCAGCCGCACCACAGCATCACCGACAAATTCTAACTGTTCGTAATTTGCTTTAGCTGATGCACTCGAATGAGTCAAAGCTAAATCTACTAGATGCCATTTAATTGAATTTTTCTGGGATATCCCTAATTTTCCTACTAATTTTTCAAGTTCTTTTTGACGAGATGGATAAACAATATTCATCTTAAATTTGTTATTGGTTATTGGTTATTTGTTATTTGTTATTGGTTATTGGTTATTGGTTATTTGTTATTTGTTATTTGTTATTTGTTATTTGTTGTTTCATGTCCGTTACGTCCGTTACCGCACTTCCTGTTACTGGGGATTTTGGGGGGGAAAAAGTCGGACATAAGCCGGGTTCTGTTCTCTCAACTGCAAGCAATTTTCGAGGGCAGTTATCTATCTGGGACGCCTGTTACCAGACGCCTCAAGCGGTACCCAAAAACGGAACTGGTAAAAAACCAACCATAGTTCCTCCGACCTTGCTCCCAACCGGGGTTTACCGAGCCAGCACCTCTCGATGCTGCTGGTGCGCTCTTACCGCACCTTTGCACCCTTACCAAATTAGTTGTTGCTTCCCAGTCTCAAGTCCTCAGTTACTTACTAACGACCCATCACTGCTGACTAATCACTAATTGGCGGTATCTTTCTGTGGCACTCTCCTCACGATCGCTCGCACTGGGCGTTACCCAGCAAGTTTGGTCTTTCGGGAGCCCGGACTTTCCTCAGACTAACTTTCATTAATCCGCAACCGCCTGCGCCTACTTTTTCCCCAAATTTATTGTACGCGATCGTTCGTCAATCAATTTAGGATTTTAGATTTCCATCATCTTTAATACTGGAAAAATTTTCAAACCAGCCGCGCCGCCAAAAAAAGTAAACTAAAGAAGAGGCGATCGTCACCATCAGCGCCCAACAAAGGGGATAACCAAAATACCAGTTCAGCTCTGGCATATTCAAGGGCGATTTCTCAGTATTAAAATTCATGCCGTACACTCCTACGACAAAGGTTAGGGGAATAAAAATGCTAGAAATCACTGTCAGTAGTTTCATGATTTCATTCATTTTGTTGCCAACTGAGGACAGATAAACATCCATTAAACCCGAAGCCAATTCTCGATAAGTTTCCACCATATCCATCACCTGCACTGTGTGGTCATAACAGTCTCGCAGATAAATTCGCACCTCTGGACTAATCAAATCACTACTATCTCGAATTAGCGCATTAATTGCATCCCGCTGTGGCCAAATGGCGCGACGAAGAGTCAGCAATTCTCGGCGGATTTTATAGATTTTTTCCAGGGTTTTACGGGTGGGCTTGACTACCACTTCGTCCTCTAATTCTTCAATCAGCTCTCCATAAACTTCTAATACTGGGAAGAATCCATCGATAATCGAATCTAAGAGAGTATAGGCCAGATAGTCTGCTCCGTGCTTGCGAATACTTCCTTGTCCTTTGCGGATGCGATCGCGCACCGGGTCAAAACAATCATAGTCCGGTTCTTCCTGAACAGTTAGCAAGTAATGTTTACCCAAAATTAAACTCACTTGTTCTTTATGAAAATTAAATGAATTAGGCTTAATCATTACCATCCATGCAATAATTAAAAGATGGTCTTCATAGTCTACTACCTTCGGTCGCTGGGGAACATTAACTACATCTTCTTGGGTCATCAGATGCAAATTAAATATTTGACCCATTTGTCGCCAAGTTTCTTTATTTCCCAATCCCAACATATCAACCCAAGACACAGAGTCTGTATCTAAATACGCAGCAGCTTCTTGAGGATTTACCAATTTCGAGCGAGTAGCTGTTGCCTCGGAATAGTCAATTAATACAATATCGGGAGGTGGTGCGCCCGGTTCTAAGTCCAGAGTTCCCGGCGGAGCCCCCGGATCGTCATAAAAATAATCAACGTAGGAATCATCCTCATCATCTTTAATTTGTTTGCCAACACCACTAGATGTATTTATGCCTTTGTATACCATGTTGATATTTCCGAGTTTTAGTTACTATCTTTATTTGATATGATATCATGCCCTAATAACCACTAACCAATAACTAATAACTAATAACGAATAACCAACAACCAACAACCAATAACCCTTCGACTACGCGAGCGGGCACCGTAAATAACCAATAACGAATAACCAATAATATCAAATCCGGTAGCATCGGAATTATTCAGAACTCTATTCTCTCCCTCTGTGTCCTCTGTGTTCTCTGCGGTTAAATCATTCCGATGTAACCGGAAACAATATAACGAATAACGAATAACGAATAACGAATAACCAATAACCAATAACCAATAACTAATAACTAATAACCAATAACTAATTATCTTTGTCGAATAGGAATTTCGATCGCCAATTCAGTCCCTCCTCCCGGTGCAGAAATGCAGCGCAGGGAGCCACAGTGTCTTTCTACTACAATTTGATAACTGATCGAAAGTCCCAAACCAGTACCTTTTCCCACAGGTTTAGTAGTGAAAAATGGATCGAATATCCGAGATTTAACAGATTCTTCCATTCCTGGACCATTATCCGAAATTGCGATCGCCACCCGATTGCTTTCCACAACCTCCGTGCGAATCCGAATGCAAGGTGATGGGTTGGAAGTTATAGGTACTGGTACACCAGGAACATCTTGCCTTTGCGTTTGGGAACCACTAGCCACTTTCAACTTCCTATGTCTGACATCTGCTAAAGCATCGATCGCATTACTTAAAACATTCATAAACACTTGATTTAGCTGTCCAGCATAGCACTGTACCAGTGGCAGTTCGCCATATTCTTTAACTATTTCAATTGGGCGAGATCTACCATTTTCTTTGAGTTTATGTTGTAAGATTAACAAAGCACTATCAATGCCTTCATGAAGATCCACAGGTTTAATATCTGATTCTTCTAGACGCGAAAAAGTTCGCAAAGATAAGACTATTTTCCCGATGCGATCGGCTCCTATTTGAATTGAATTAAGCAGATGTGGAAAATCTTCTTTCATAAATTCTACTTCTATTTCTTCCGCAAAATCAGCGATTATAGAAACTGGTTGTGGGTAATGTTCTTGGTACAAACAACAGAGTTTCAACAGATTATTGGCATATTCACGAGCGTAGGTGACATTACCGTAAATAAAACTTACAGGGTTATTAATTTCGTGAGCAATTCCGGCAACTAACTGTCCCAAGCCAGACATTTTTTCCGCTTGAATTAGTTGAGATTGAGTTTTTCCTAGTTGATTTAAAGCTTGCTTGAGTTCGTAATTTTTATCTCTCAATTTAGATTCAGCTTGTTTTCGGAGGGTGATGTTGCGAGAAATAATAATCAGTTGATTGACCTTAAAAGGCATAAATCTTGCTTCATAAATTTGTGGTTCTTCCGTTGTATCTAAGGAATATTCTAAGGTGACAGATGTCTTATTTTCTAATGTTTTAATAATAGATTGTTCAAATTGGGTTGCTACATTTATCGGCAAAACATCTAACATTTTTTTGCCCACAAAATCTTCGACAGGAATGTAAAGATCCGATGAATTGCCTGAGAGATAATCCAAGATAACCCCATCAGCATTGAGTCGGAAGTACAAATCTGGTAGAGCGCGAAAAACAGCTTCTAACTCAGAAGTTTTTTGTTGCAGGGCTTCTTGAGCATAGTAGCGATCGCTAATATCAAAAATTACCCCATCCAAACAATAAACGCTTCCATCTTCATCAAATACAGGAGAACCTTTATCCCACACCCATTTAATCGTGCCGTCTGCCGCCAGCAGGCGATATTCCAAGCTGTAAGACTGTTTATTTTCTATTGCCCTCCGAATCGTGGCTTCAACTTGCTCCAAATCTTCCGAATAAATAACGCTGGCAAAAGTCCGAGAAACTCTGTCGGAAAGCAATCTAAAATCCGCAGCCGGATAACCAGTGAGCGAGTAAACTGCATCGCTAATAAAACTGACAGAAAAATCGCACCACCACCGATAAACTACTCCGGGAATATTAGCTACCAATGACCTGAATCTGGCTTCGCTTCTACGCAACGCGGCTTCAGATTTATGGCGTTCAGTAATATCATGAGCGAAAGAAAGCACTGCAAATATATTGCCTTCCTGGTCTCGGAGAGGTACTTTTTGGGTATCAAAAATATGTATCGAGCCATCAGCAAATGTGGCTGGTTCGCAGGGATTATGAATAATTTCACCAGCCAATACCGCCAAGTCGTCTGTGCGTATATTTTGAAGAGTTTCACCACCATTGTCAATTATTATATCTTCTTCAATAAGCAGTTCTAAATCCGATTGACCGATAATTTCATCGACTGTTTTACCAATACCTTTAGCGAAGCTATTATTTGCTAAAATACATCGAAAATTTAGATCTTTGGCAAAAATCCAATCACTGCTTTTGTCAAGGACAGTTCGCAACAGTTGTTCGGAACGTTCCGTTTGTTCCAAGGCTAGCTTTAGTTCTAATTCTAGGGTTTTGCGATCGGTAATGTTTTCAAAGGCTACGCCGACGCAGTTGTTGGGTAAGGGAAAAGCTTTTATAGAAAAAGCGCGGGTTACTCGATCGCTTTCATCGCACTCAATATCTTCAATTTCTAAGGCTTTTTGGCTACGAATTACCGATGCAAATGCTTGGGGAATATTTTTCGCTCGCGACTTGGGAAAAATCTCGTCGATTGTCATTCCCAGAACATCTGCCATTTCTAATCCTGTAAACTTGGTAGCAGCGGGATTGGAGGCGATCGCCCTTAAGGTGCTGTCATCATCAATATTTTCTAGATGGTAGACGTACAAACCTATTTGCATATTTTCAACAATTTGGTCATAAAGACGAACACTTTCATCTACCTGTCGGCGTTCCGTAATATCTTCAGTAATGCCCAAAACGTATTGAGGATTGCCTTTCGAGTCAAGAATGGGCACTTTCCTAGTGTGCAGTATTCTCATACCTTTGTGGCGAGTTTGAAAGGGTTCTTCGACTATTTCGGTGACGCGGGAGTGGTTGTGATAGCTAGTCAAAATTTCCCGATCTTGAGCTGTGGAAACATCAGCTTGTTCTTTCGGATAAATATCATAGTCATTTTTGCCGATCGCCTCGGCGGAAGTAACACCTGCGATCGTCTCTCCCGCTTTATTCCACAGCACAAATCTCAGGGAGGAAGCATCTTTAGCAAACACGCCCACTGGCAGATTTTCTACCACTGAAGTGAGGAATGTTCTAGCAGATTTTAATTCAGCTTCTGCACGCTTGCGCTCGATGCCTAAAGCAATGACATCAGCCACCGATGCTATAGTTTCCAGAAAAGCTTCTGTCATTGGTTGAGCGCTCACAATTCCCATGACTCCCACTAAGCGTTCTTCGACAATCAATGGATAGCCAGAAAAAGATATAATAGATTTTTGGGAACTGTAATTAAGTCGCACTTGTGAATTATTAACAGTAGCTAATTCCGCACCCTCTCCAATTATTACTTCCCCTAATTGTTGGGGATTAATCTTAAAATTATTCGGCTCAAATTGGCAGTCAATTTGAGGTTTTTGGCTGTGGGCAATCAGATTGATTTTACCTTCAACAAAGCGTGCCATATTGTCTTGGTCGCTAGAAATTCCGGCTGATGCCTGCATTTCCAGGACATTTTCTTGAGAGTTGAAAGTCCAAATTTCAGCAGAGACGACATCCAAATTTTGAACCATTGCCTCACAGCAGGGCATCAGGATATCTTGAGGGTATTTAGTGAGAGCAATCCCCACATCAGCTACCATTGCTGTCAGTCTAGTAGCTTGGGATTGTGCGGCTTCTAATAATTTGCGTTCGGTGATATCTTCCACCAAAGAAAGTACGGTAAAATTATCCCCGCTACGAATAATAGAGTTGAACCAGTGACACCAAATAACTTTGCCACTTTTAGTATAATTGCGGTTAATTGAAGTATTGGCTTTACCGGTTGCTAGTTCGAGTTGGAGTGCACTTACAACCTCGATATCTTGCTCGCAAACCAAAGCCAAGTCGCCGAATTCCCTACCCATCATCTCCTCAGATGTCCAGCCAAAGATGTCTTCAGCCCGTTTGGACCACTGAACTATCCGAAAATTTTCATCCCACCCTACCATTGCCAGGGGACTATTAGCAGCGTTTAACCAAAGTAAATGATTCGAGTGGCGCAACTGTTGACTTTTCTGCTGCTGCCAGCGATAGTGCCTAGTGATATCTCGACCCACACCGAAAACCCGCATTTGATTGCTAGAAGCATCCACCACTGGCGTGTAAGTCGTCTCATAAATTTTAATCCCGCCGTCTCTCTCCGTTACCTCGTGAATTGCCAGCTTTTTTTCCCCTGCGAGCAATACTTGTTTGAGGCAGGAATCAATTTGGGAGATAATGTTTTTCAGAGCAGCACTATTGGGATATAATTTCAATAAATCTTGATTGGTTTTGTTGACTATTTCAGCAGGTTCCAATCCCATCCAAGCAGCAGCAATAGGATTAACAGATAGGTACTTTTGCTGTCCATCGCACTCTAGGAAAGCATCAACAGAGTTAGATAAAAAAGACTGAAACCAGTTGATAACTTCCTGCATGGGTATTTTTTGATAGCTTGCAAGTTAAGCTTTATATTTTTGGTCAGATCTCCTACACCAACCTGACTACAGCTAGTTGTGCTGCCCAACGACTGCGTAGCCGAAGTGTGTTGTGGGGATTCCGACAAAGAAATCTGAAATCAGTTTAACTCACTCAAATATTTTTGAACACTGTACTGCTGCGGTGTATGGTGCTATTTTTAGCCCAACAATCAATGATACAAAAAATTTTAGGACATTTTATTTATTTGAATATAACTTAATACTAAAGCAGATTCTAAGTTTTTACACAAGATGTATGCGATACAAAATGGAGAGGCAGAGGTCGGAAAGCCTGTTCTTGGTATCGATCGCAGATTCTTATTTCACAGTTGTGGACGCAACAACCCGGTTTCTGGAGGTAATATCCTGATTGGATATTGATGGCGCGCCAGAAACCGGGTTTGTTAGGTGGATAGTGCGTCCCTGGTGATGAACTACATCATGCCCATGCCGCCCATGCCACCCATGCCGCCCATGCCACCCATGCCGCCCATGCCGCCCATGCCGCCCATGCCGCCCATGCCGCCCATGTCGCCCATGTCACCACCAGCTTTTTTCTTCTCTGGTTTTTCGACAATCACGGCTTCAGTGGTTAACACCATACCAGCAATGGAACCAGCATTCTGTAGAGCCGATCGCACTACCTTAGCAGGATCAATAATCCCGGCCGCAATCATATCTTCGTAGACATCAGTGAGAGCATTGTAGCCAACGTTAAACTCGCTAACGCGCACACGCTCGATCACGATCGAACCTTCAACGCCTGCATTATCCGCGATTTGACGCAAAGGTGCTTCCAAAGCCTTCGCAACCAAGTCAGCGCCAAGCTGTTCTTCGGCATCTAAAGTATTTCTGATCGCGTCTATCTTGGTGATCAAGTGAATTAGAGTCGTGCCACCTCCGGCAACGATACCTTCTGCCACAGCAGCTTTAGTGGCGTTCAGAGCGTCATCAATCCGCAGTTTACGATCTTTGAGCTCGGTTTCGGTGGCTGCACCGACTTTAATCACAGCGATACCGCCTGCGAGTTTGGCGATGCGTTCGGTTAGTTTTTCCGTGTCGTAGTCGGAATCTGTCGCTTCTAGCTGTTGGCGGATTTGTACAATCCGTTTTTGGACATCAGCTTTATGTTCATCGCCCGCCACGATAATTGTGTTTTCTTTGTCGATCGTAATTTTGCGGGCGGTACCGAGCATTTCCAAAGTGGCGGTATCAATGCTGAGTCCGACTTCTTCGGAAATCAGTTGGCCACCGGTGAGAACGGCGATATCTTGAAGCATCGCCTTGCGACGTTCGCCAAATCCGGGAGATTTGGTAGCTGCGATATTCAATACGCCACGGGCTTTGTTGACTACCAGAGTTGCCAAAGCTTCGCCTTCAATATCTTCGGCGATAATTACCAGCGGTTGACCAGCGCGAGCGATTTTTTCGAGAATGGGGACAAGTTCTTGAATCGAACTAATTTTTTTGTCGGCGATTAGGATGCGAGCGTTTTCGTACTCAACTTCCATGCGATCGGTGTTGGTGACAAAATAGGGAGACAGATAACCGCGATCGTACTGCATCCCTTCGACAACTTCTAATTCTGTCAACAGAGATTTCGACTCTTCAACAGTAATTACGCCATCCTTGGTGACTTTTTCCATGGCTTGGAAAATCATTTTGCCAACTTCTTCGTCATTACCGGCGGAGACAGTAGCAACCTGAGCAATGGCATCACCTTCGACAGGTTTAGCCAATTTGGCGATTTCTAGTACCAAGTGGGCGATCGTTTTTTCAATTCCCCGGCGCAGGGCGACTGGATTTGCGCCCGCGGCGACATTCTTCAAGCCTTCACGAATCAGGGATTGAGCCAGAACGGTTGCCGTTGTGGTGCCATCGCCTGCGATATCTTTAGTTTTGGAAGCTACTTCTTGAATTAAGCGAGCGCCAGCATTTTCCAAGGGGTCTTCCAGTTCGATATCTCTAGCAACCGTGATACCATCGTTAACGATTTGGGGAGCTCCGAACTTCTTTTCCAATAAGACGTTCCGACCTTTGGGCCCCAAGGTAATGCGGACAGCATCAGCCAGTTGATTGACACCGCGTTCTAGTGCCCGCCGAGATTTGTCGCTAAATGCAACTATTTTGGTCATGTTTTGTCTCCATTTGCTTACATAGCAAATTTAGCACTCTCTGAGGCTGAGTGCTAAATCGATCGATTTTAGATTTGGGTTGGGCCCCAAGGGTGCGGGGGGTGGATGGGGCGGATTGGGAATTTGGGCGATCGTTGCCAGTAGCTAAGGACACTCCAAGAGCCCATAGGTGTCAACTTAACGTTAAACCCAGTCAGAGAATTCTGTTTGACTATTAGACTTAGATCCCCCCTAGCCCCCCTTAAGAAGGGGGGGACAGGAATCTTCTCAAAGTCCCCCTTCTTAAGGGGGATTTAGGGGGATCTAGACTCAGGTAAAAACGAGATTTATCAAGGCTTTCAACCTTAAGTTGACACCTATGGGCAGTGCCGTCTCCTCAGAGATATCGTGTATCCACAGATATAATGTGGTTTGTGACATTTATTCATCAGACTTTCATCCGTTACATCCGTTACAAAATCCGTTGCCGAACTTCTTCCTATGGCCCGTTATTCTCGACTGCAAAAACTGGGTGCTTATATGCGCCCCCACTGGAAAGCGACATTTTGGGGCGTTTTTTCCCTGCTAATTGTCAATGCTGTGGGCGTTTACATTCCCCTGCTGATTCGGAATGCAGTTGACACTCTGCAAGTTGCGATCGAATTTGACCAAGTTTTAAACTACGTGTTGCTGATTCTGGTACTCGCCTCAATCATGTGGGTGATTCGGATGGCATCGCGGATTTTTCTGTTTGGCGTGGGGCGTCAAGTCGAATTTGACCTCAAACAGCAAATATTTAATCATTTATTAACTTTAGAACCATCTTATTTTGCGGCCAATACAGTCGGAGATTTAATTAACCGCGCTACTTCCGATTTGGATAATATTCGCCGCTTGGTGGGGTTTGCGGTGCTGAGTTTGGCGAATACAGCCTTTGCTTACGCTTTAACTTTGCCCGTGATGCTGGGAATTAACGTGCGGCTGACTCTGTTGGCGATCGCAGTTTATCCTTTAATGCTAGTTTTGGTACAATTATTTAGCGACAAACTGCGCATCCAGCAACTAGCTGTCCAGGAAGAACTGTCGGCGATGAGCGATTTGATTCAAGAAGATATGAGCGGAATTTCCGTAATTAAAATCTACGCTCAAGAAGAGAACGAACGCCGCGCTTTTGGTGATTGTAATGAAAAATTGCTCTCAGCAAATTTAGAATTAGCAAAAACCCGCAATTTTATTTTCCCCTTACTAGGCGGCTTGGCAAGTGTGAGTTTGTTAGTTTTGCTCGCTGCGGGTGGAGGTTCCATTGCTAAGGGTGAAATTAGCGTGGGAGATTTTGTCGCTTTACTGATTTATGTCGAGCGTTTGGTGTTTCCGACAGCACTTTTGGGCTTCACCATTACTGCTTATCAGCGGGGAGAAGTGAGTGTCGATCGCATCGAATCAATCCTTACCGTAGAACCAAAAATTTACGATCGGACTGATGTAATTGAACTGCCAACTCCAGTTAAAGGCGAGATAGTAGCCCGCCACCTAAATTATCAATACCCAGGTGCTAATATCCCCGCCCTGAAAAACCTTAACTTTACCATTCAACCGGGAGAAACTGTAGCTATTGTTGGGGCGATCGGCTCTGGGAAATCGACTTTGGCTAATGCACTCCCCAGACTGCTAGATATTGCTCCAGGTGAATTATTTGTAGACGGATTAGATATTACTCAGGTAAAATTAACCGAATTGCGCGGGGCGATCGCCTACGTACCCCAAGAAAGCTTTCTCTTCGGTACTACCATCAAGAATAACATCCGCTACGGCAATCCCTTAGCAGAACAGCCAGAAATTGAACACGCAGCCCAACAAGCACAAATTCACCCAGAAATCCTCAACTTTCCCCAGCAGTACAAAACAATTGTCGGCGAGCGCGGCATTACATTATCCGGCGGACAAAGACAACGCACAGCCCTAGCTCGCGCCCTATTAGTTGACGCTCCCGTACTTATTTTAGATGACGCTCTCTCCAGCGTTGACAATCAGACTGCTACCGACATTTTGAAGAATTTGGCAACGGGAACCGATCGCAAAACAGTCATCTTTATCTCCCATCAAATGTCAGCGGCTGCTAGTGCCGATCGCATTTTTGTCATGGAAAAAGGAGAAATTGTCCAAGTAGGAACTCACAAAGAATTAGTAGGGCAGCAAGGGCTATATCAATATTTGTGGAACCAGCAACAATTAGAGGAGTTATTGCATTGATGGGGCATGGGGATTCCCTGTTCCCTGTTCCCTGTTCCCTGTTCCCCCTTCCCCTTTCCCTTTCCTCTTTCCCCCCTTGGGGGGGGGCAGGGGGGGGGTGGCTTCTGCTGTTTGCCTTATAATTAAGATATCTACTCAAATCATACCTGAATCATGATCGCAGAAACAAACGCCATACTTTGGCCAAGCCTAGTTACCGCCTCAGCACTATTACTCTATTTTATTGTCACGATTAACGTCGGTAGAGCTAGATTCAAATACAAAGTTTCTCCTCCCCAAGTGACAGGAAATCCAGACTTTGAGAGAGTATTGCGAGTTCAGCAAAACACCTTAGAGCAAATGATATTATTTTTGCCATCCCTGTGGCTCTGCGCGCAATTTATCAGCCCCATTTTTGCCGCTGCTATCGGTGCAGTTTGGATAATTGGACGCATTTTATTTGCTTGGGGTTACTATCAAGCTGCCGAAAAAAGAGCCGTGGGTTTTGGAATTAGTACCTTAGCTACTGTAGCTTTACTTGGCGGTTCCTTCACTGGCATCATCATGTCGATCCTGAAGCTTTAACCATAGCTTAATCTCGTTTCTACTCGTTCCCTAGCTCAGCCTGGAATTTTCCTGTTACCCAAGCGCCTAAATTTTTGGAGTAAATATGTCAGAAACCAATAAGCCTGTATTTCAAATTAGCCCCCAACTTTTTCAACAACTTGTTGAATGGCAAGAAAAAATTGCCGAAGAAGATGAATTAGCCCTGAACTTAGAAGCAGAAAAATCCACTGAGGTGAAACATCCGAGGGAAAGTCATGAAGAACATTCTCAAACAGATAATTCCTAGCTTGTGGCTGGTGGCATCTTTTGGATTTCCGGTTGCTGTGTCAGCCCAAGTGTTGACACCCAGCCAACTTCAGCAAATCAATAGCGGTTTGTTTCGTTCTAATTCTCAAGATTTTTTTATCCGGGGAAATCGTCAACTCGAACAGGAAATTAAAGTTTTATCGAAGCAGGGTTTAAATTCGGAGGTGAAAATTTTGGAGATTGAGAAAAAAAAGCGCTCTGAGAGTTGTAACCCAGAGTTTCAAATATCATCGCGCAATTTTGACACAATAAATAAGTGCCGCACCGATTCCTAGTCTCAATACAAACGTAAAAGATGTTTGCAGGGGGAGCATTCCGATTTTGCATAGGCGAAGCATAACCGTAGACAATTTATTAGCTCGCGCCAGATATTTACAGCGGTCATGCTTCGTCCCTAGGAATATATTTGCAAAACACAGATGCACTCTTTGCAGGTACTATTAAAATGAATGGGAGGCAACTATTCAAGATTTAGTGTTAATGGATCGACAAGTAATGACCAAGTTGAAACAAGCCATGTTGGAAGCGGCAACTGCTGCTGAATTGGCCGCTATCATTATTGATTTCACTCATGAGGAAATGATGGTAGTTTTTCATGCACTAGAATGGGAACAGCAGCATAGGATTAAAGCTATTTGGCTGGGTGTGGGTTAATATCAAATCCGGTAGCATCTGAATGATTCAGATCTCTATTCTCTCCCTCTGTGTCCTCTGTGTTCTCTGCGGTTAAATCATTCCGATGCAGCCGGAAACGATATAACATACAGCGGTTCCCGCTCTTTCGAGGTACAGTAGCAGCAATTAAATTTCCCAATTTTTTAAAGGTTGGCGATCGATTAGGTGTACCGCATAACAGCGGGAAGTGCTGTATATAGCAGTCGCAAAGGCGCTTTGGTTATTGCTACCTGAGCGGAGTCGCAGGGAGCAATAACCACAATACCTTAACAGCCTTTGCAGTTGCTATATAATCAGGACGAAAGTCCTGACTGCGAAGCCAATCTAAGCTAGGGTATCGAGGCATAATTGCCGGAAATGGTCTCCCCGTTCCTCAAAGTTTTGGTATTGATCGAAGCTAGCGCAAGCTGGGGAAAGCAGCACTACTTTTACATTATTTTGTTTGCCTAATTCTGCTGCTCTCTTAATTGCTCTTTCCATTGTTTCTACGATTTCCCAAGCGTTGTAATTTGCTTGTTCGAGCCGATCGCTAAAAATACCCGCAGCATCTCCAATTAACAACACCCCAACAGCTTTTGCTTTGATTGTATCAATCCAGGCGCTATCTTCGCCTTCTTTTGGGTCGCCACCGGCAATTAAAATTGCTGGGGCGCTTACTGAGGCTAATCCCACTTGGGCGGCGTCATAATTGGTGGCTTTGCTGTCGTTGATGAAATCTATGCCTTGCCAGGTGCAGATATGTTCGAGACGGTGGGGTACTCCTGGGAATTTAGCAATGGCTTGGGCGATCGCACTTTTATCGATTCCCGCTAAATTAGCCGCTGCTACCGCCATCAACAAGTTTTGCAAATTGTGTTCTCCCACCATTTTCAAAGTATCAGCAGGCAGAATTTGCTGGTTTTGAGCGATTACCCAACCGTCTTTAATGTAAGCCCCAAAATCTTTATTTCCTAACAGTTGTGTTTCACCTTTGACGCTTGTCCAACACGCATCGGGCCAGTTGTCAAGTCCTTGTTGCCGCAAATACGGATCGTCCCCGTTCAACACTTGGAATTGGGATTTTTTCAGCAATTTGGCTTTAATGTTGTAGTAATTTTCTAAAGTTTTGTGGCGGCTGAGATGATCCGGTGTGAAAGTCGTCCAAATGCCAATTCGCGGCGCTAGAGATGAGGAAGATTCTATTTGATAGCTGCTGATTTCAGCGATGACCCAATCCGGCTGTTTTTCGGCTAAGGCTAATTCGCAGGCGGCATACCCTATGTTGCCACAAGCGGGTGCATAGAGTCCAGCTTCGGCAAAAATTGCTGCGATTAAAGCTGTAGTTGTAGTTTTCCCGTTAGTGCCGGTAATTCCTACCCACGGTGATTTGAGATAGCGCCACGCTAGTTCCATTTCTCCGATGGTTTCAATCCCTAATTTTCGGGCTTGGATTAATGCTGGAATGTCCCAGGGAACTCCGGGACTTACTACTATTAGTTGTATAGATTCGTCGGGTTGAAAGGATTTACCTAACTCTACTTTAATGCCTTCGGTAGCGAGTTCTTGTTGCTGTGTGAGTAAGTTTGGGGAAGATGAGCGATCGCTCAATGTTACTTCCCATCCTTCCCGTTTTAGCAGTCTGGTGGCTGCTATTCCTGATTTTCCTAGTCCAATGATATGAGCGATCGGCATAATTGGTGTGAGGGAGCGAATTTTGCTGGTTTTGTCTTTTTGTATGGGTTACGGTTTTTTGGGATTTTTTTACCGCAGAGGGCGCAGAGGGCGCAGAGGGGGAGATGAGATAATTTAATTTTTCCTATTTTGTGGGTTTTGTCTTTTTGTATGGGTTACTGTTTTTTGGGATTTTTTTACCGCAGAGGGCGCAGAGGGCGCAGAGGGGGAGATGAGATAATTTAATTTTTCCTATTTTGCTGGTTTTGTCTTTTTGTATG
>NZ_JAHRFC010000065.1:0-26500 GCF_020883015.1 Microcoleus sp. CAWBG640 | reverse complement strand
TCCATGATGAACAATTCGCTGATCTGTGGTTTTGCTAAGTAGTGGAGGCATCGCGCTCAGATCCAGTCTAGAATTTATCTTGATTGTAGCTCATATTTAACAATTCAACCGCAGATGAACGCAGATAAAATTACCTCAGCGTTCATCTGCGTTCATCAGCCTGAAGGGGCGATCGCAAAAACACCCCTAGGAATCAGCCCGCAACTTATCCAAAACAGTCCGATCTTCCAAAGTAGAAGTATCTCCAGTCACCTCCAAACCAGCAGCCAAAGAACGCAACAAACGCCGCATAATCTTCCCGCTACGAGTCTTGGGCAAAGCATCAGTAAATCGAATTTCTCCCGGACGGGCGATCGCCAGTAAATCAACCAAGGTTATCAATCTGGGTAAAGCAACTTATCTTCAACTTTTAAATTCCTAATTTGTTCGCGAATCACATCGGTTTTTGTTCTACCGCTGTTCGCGCAATAAGCTTCTAGGCGAAGCATTTCTACTTCAGGCAGTCTGATGGTTAGAACTTTAACATTTTTACTCATACTGCAATTATACTAAAAAATGCAGTACAATTCTAGCATAGAAATGCGCCTTGGCAGAATGTTGCCGCACCATGCCAAGACGACTTCCCCGAAGTTGAAGGTCCAACAAAGGAGCTACTTAATTATAAAAAAACATTCGGCAAGCGGAAAACTCTGAGTCTTTAGACCTGAGATGCAAGCGGCACGGGCGGTTTCAACCGCCTTGAATCTTTCTTAATTCGTAACATTTAAAAGCAGAGAAAGACGTTAAGATGTAAGCAAGGAGGTGAGGAAGATTGTTGACAAACTATGTTTATAAGTTGCGCCCCAATCGAACACAATCATCGAAAATGTCTGCTTGGATAGATATGCTGCGAAGCCAGTATAATTGGTGTTTGGGTGACAGAATCTGTCAGTACAGCCAGCAGTTTATCCAAGGCGATTACTGTGACATTAGAACGAAAGGCGAAGCTTCACCATTGACCTGTTTCGTAAGTAAAAGTGGCGCAACTGGAAATCCTTGGAAAGACTCTAAGCTTGACAAAGAGGGCAAAGCTAGAAATCCGCGTCGAAGTGCTGGTGACATTCAGATTACAGCATTACCTGAGTTAAAAATGGCTAGACCTTGGTATAGTGGAATTGACTCAACAGTTTTACAACAGAATGTCAAACGCTTAGACATTGCCTACAAAAACTTCTTTGAAGGCAGGGGATTCCCGAAATTCAAAAACCGCAGCAATTTCACATCCTTTACTTTCGTAATGGGAGTAAAAATCAAGGGTAATAAAATTTACCTACCAAAACTGGGTTGGATGCGGTTTTACAACTCTCGCTCAATCCCAGATGGGTTTACCATCAAGGCTTGCGCGGTTAGAAAACGCCAGAATGGCTGGTATGTTTCTATTAGAATAGAGGATAAATCCGTACCCGAATACAGTGCTACTGCTGTTGGCGATAACCCCAAAGTAATAGGTTGCGATTTGGGAATCACTAAACTGGTTCATCTTTCTGATGGATACCAAATTAAAAATCCCAAGCTTTCAACGAATAAAAAGGCTAAGCGGACTCTAAAAATCAGGCAAAGACGGGTTAGTCGGAAAACTAAGGGGAGTAAAAACCGCAAAAAAGCAGCTATTCAAGTTGGAAAGTTCCATCAAAAAATTAGCGATAAGCGTCAAGCATATCAATGGAAAGCTGCGAATTTAATAGTATCTCGTAACGTCGATGTGATTGCCATAGAAGATTTAAATATCTCTGGGATGATGCGTCGATGCAAGGTAAAAAGTGATGAGAAAACTGGAAGGTTTCTGAAGAACGGGCAATCCAGAAAAAAGGGATTGAATCGTGCTATCTCCGATGCAAGTTGGGGAGATTTGGGATTAAAGATTGAGTATCTAGCTGCAAAGCAAGGAAAAATCGTAATCAAAGTTAATCCCAAACATTCTAGTCAAGAATGCAGGAATTGCGGTCATATCGACAAATCAAATAGAGATGGTGAAAAATTCATCTGTGTAGAATGTGGATATCACGAACACGCCGATATTGGCGCTGCAAAAACGATTGGAGATCGAGCTTTGAAAATGGTACGCGGGGACTCCGCGAAACCTGGTGTTCAACACCTAAACGCCCAAAAGATATCACCACGCCGGACAGGCAAACGTGGTGAGTTTGGGAACCTGAGCAATCAGGATATTAAGAACGAAATTTCTTAAGAATCTCAGCGTCTTTAGACCTGAGAGTGTCAAGATTCAAGATCCTGAAAAAGAACCAGAACGCTGGGATGAGCCGATTTTAGCCGATAATCCCAAGCAAGCGAAACAGGAGTGTCAAAAACGAGCCGATCGCTACCAGGTTGAATTAGAATCTGTAACTCAACCTCGAAAAGTCGAAAATCGCCCTCAAGTGTACCGTTGCAACTACAAGGAGAAAGAATAATGGCTGTTTTGGAGTGCGTAAAACCGGGTGCTCAACTCGGTCAAATAATTCTTGCCGTCGATTTGACAGTTGCCGGCGCGATCGATCGCATCTTAGCAACAATTCAAGACTTAGGATATGACCCAGAAATCCGTCATATCAAATACCCGTCAGGAGTTCACGTCTTAGCAATTCTCAAAGACGAACAGCATTCTCAAGCAGTCGATGATGATTACTTGTTAGAAGAATGGCTGCAAGTCAGGTCGCAAATTAACCCGGATGCCGTTCATTTATGGCGCGGTAAATAAGCTGTTTTTGCTAGATCGGTGAATCGGGAAACGTAAAAGAGCGATCGCCTAACCTAACTTTAGTATGCAGGCGATCGCTGCACCCACACTCAAATATTACTTGCGATCGATGATCGATGCTCGATCGCAAGCAATAAAAGCTTAAATCTTTCATACATAAGCTGTAACTAAGCAACTGCATAACCCGTATGAGGTCTGACATCTGCTGGATGAAATCCTAAAACAATCGAATCCTTGGGAATTCCAGCAGCTACAAGTTCTTTAGTCACGCCGTATTCTGTCTCATCTCGCTGTACCCAAATCTTATTGTCAATAATATCTATATGAACCAAACAGCCGTGAATTCGTTTGGCTTTATCCCATCCTAAAGTAACTAGCAGGTAACTGTCTGAGTTGTCATCAAACACGGCTTTACAAATTATATCGCCGTGAGAGTAAGGAATTTTTGTATAGGGTTCCAGGACTATTTTAATCGTAGTTCTGAAGTTAGCTAAAGTATCCATTTTACGATCGCCTCTTGATTTGGATCGAATACAATCAGCTTGAGATTTTCGTCTTCGATCATTAATTGACCGATCGGTTCTTCAAATAGAGATTCATAAGTAATATCGCGAACAGCCAGATAAAGCGTATGTTCTGGATAAGTTCTTTGAAGAACAGACCGATAAATAGTAAATTGTCCGATCGCATCTCTCAAGTCCTGCATTTCTGAATCGCTGACAAAGCTTTTGACTTCCACAGCAATTTTCTGTTCTCCTCGTTCTGCTGCTAGCACCTGTTTTGCTCCCAGATCCACATACATATCTTTTTTACCCCATTTCAGATGGAGAGGATCGTGAGTAATTATCCAGCCATCATTGAGGAGAGATTTTTTGACTGTATTGTGGTAGAGGTCTAAAGCGGGCATAAAACAAAACGAGCAAAATAAGACTTCATGGTTATATGATAGCAAATTATCATGCAATTATCTTAAACTCTAACTAAACCGCAGATGAACACAGATGTAAATCTTATCTGCGTTCATCCGCGTTCATCTGCCTACATCTGCGGTTAAACACCCCTATAAATCAGCCCGCAATTTATCCGAAGCCGTTTTATTTCAGAAGTAGTGTTGTGGCCTATTGAGAGCTATACTCACCAAATGTTGTCACATACCCCTTAACAGTAACTCCCAGATCTAATTCCTCGTGATGAATCAGTAGGTTAGATAATTGGGCTATCAAAAATTCAATCTCGCGACGGTTCTCAAAGGAGAGAAAAATACTGCTACCTTCACCCTTAATAATCACAGTTGGAATATCACTGTCGTCTAACTGTGAATCAATATCTGGGATTATTTGTCTGATTTGCTCTTCAGTCCACATCTGACTCATTCCTCTATCTCCCGTTCAAAAATACAGCGGTATGACTTACCACTCTTATTGAGAATGACACCGCAGAAAGTGCAGCGCCCTTCGCCTCTTAATTCATTATACTCTGCCAACTCACGGCAGCGACGAATAGCAGCTTGCCGATCGCTAGTAGCAACGATTGTGTCTGCATCAAGCCAAACTTTATTTTCAGGGTTTTCTAACATTCCTACACTCTACATTGCCGTAAATATTGCACCATTGTCAATAAACCCAAAACAACCCGGTTTCTGGCTATTGTGCAAGATTTAAATTATACCTAAAAATTAAACCCAGATGAACGCATATCTAATCTTATCTGCGTTCATCTGCGTTAATCAGCCTACATCTGCGGTTGCAAAAATACTCTTAGGCACCACCCCGCAACTTATCCAAAACCGTCCGATCTTCCAAAGTCGAGGTATCCCCAGTCACCTCCAAACCAGCAGCCAAAGAACGCAACAAACGCCGCATAATCTTCCCGCTACGAGTCTTGGGTAAAGCATCAGTAAATCGAATTTCTCCCGGACGGGCGATCGCCCCAATTTCCTTCACAACGTGCTGCTTCAATTCCTTAGCCAATTCATCGCTAGGTTGCTGTGAATTTTCCAGCGTCACAAACGCCACAATTTCTTCACCCTTAATCTCATCCGGTTTCCCCACAACCGCAGCTTCCGCCACCGCTGGATGCGATACCAAAGCCGATTCAACTTCCATCGTACCGAGTCGATGTCCGGCCACATTAATCACGTCGTCAACGCGGCCCATTACCCAGAAATAACCATCTTTGTCCTTGTGCGCGCCGTCCCCTGCAAAGTACACGAATTCGCCATCTTTCGGGTGCAAATATTCCCAATAAGTGCGACGGAAGCGATCGGCATCATTGTAAAGAGTGCGCATCATTCCCGGCCAAGGATGTTTCACCACTAAATAACCGCCGCTTTCGTTAGTTACAGGTTCGCCATCTTGGTTAACAACATCGGCAATAATTCCGGGGAAAGGAAGGGTTGCAGAACCTGGTTTTGTCGGAATTGCACCGGGTAAAGCAGTAATCATAATGCCACCAGTTTCAGTTTGCCACCAAGTATCCACAATCGGACAATTCGATTTTCCAATTACCCGCTGATACCACATCCAAGCTTCAGGATTAATCGGTTCGCCGACAGTTCCCAACAACCGCAAAGATGACAAATCTCTGGCATTTGGCAAGTGTTCGCCCATTTTCATAAACGTGCGAATTGCGGTTGGTGCAGTGTAGAAAACAGTGACACCATATTTTTCAATGACATCCCAAAAACAGCCTGGATTAGAAGGGCGAGGAGCACCTTCATACATTAAAGTTGTCGCACCGTTGGACAGCGGCCCGTAGACTATGTAACTGTGTCCAGTAATCCAGCCGACATCAGCAGTACACCAGTAAACATCGGTATCTTGGAGGTCGAATATCCACTTGGTTGTCATGTGGGTATAAAGGTTATAACCCCCCGTTGTATGGACGACACCTTTCGGTTTTCCGGTACTTCCAGAAGTGTAAAGAATGAATAGCATATCTTCACTATCCATCGGTTCGGCTGGACAATTTGCCGATGCACCTTTTTGCAAATCGTGCCACCAATGATCGCGCCCTGGTTCCATGTGAATTTGCTGTTTGGTGCGCTGAACTACGAGGACGTTGGTAACGCTAGGAACGGCATCATTTGCTAATGCTTTGTCTACTTGTACTTTGAGGCCAACTGCTGCATCTTTGCGGAAGCCGCCGTCAGCGGTGATGACGAGTTTGGCTTGGCCGTCGTTGAGGCGATCGCGCAAAGCTTCAGCACTAAATCCGCCAAACACCACGCTATGTACTGCACCGATTCTCGCACAGGCTAACATGGCGATCGCAGCTTCGGGTATCATTGGCATATAGATACCGACGCGATCGCCTTTTTCCACTCCCAAATCCTTGATTACGTTAGCCATTTGGCAGACTTCGCGGTGGAGTTGCGCGTAGGTGAGGGTGCGCGAATCTCCGGGTTCGCCTTCCCAAATTAGGGCGGCTTTATTTTTTCGCCAAGTTGTTAAATGTCTGTCTAGACAATTGTAAGAAATGTTAATTTTACCATTCACAAACCATTTAGCAAAAGGTGGCTGCCAATCGAGTACGGCATCCCATTTTTGGAACCAGTCTAATTCTTGGGTGGCGAGTTCGGCCCAGAATGCTTGGGGGTCGGCTTTGGCTTTGTCGTAGAGGGCTTGGTACTCTTCTAGGCTTTTGATGTGAGCTTTTTCGGAGAATTCAGCAGGCGGCTGAAACAGGCGTTTTTCATGCAGAATTGATTCGATCGTATCTTGTGACATCGTTCTTAACTTTAATTTTGGTTAGTCTTTTTAGCTATTGTGTGCATAAGTTGGCACAAAAGTATGTTTATTTTCCTTAAGACTTTGGAGAATTTGGTAAGTGTTGGGGATGTGTTAGAAATTACGGTAGCGGTAAATGCTCAATTTTATCTTGGTACTCATCATCAAATGATCCTTGATAAATCAAAATTAGCTCGTCAATATTTTGACCAATACTCAGCTTGGAATTCAGGATAAATATTCCTGGTATATGACAATTTTGCTCTAGATGATCTATTAAATGAACTGGCATAGAGCGACGGTTGTTGGTAACAAGAATGAAATTGTGGATTTCGCACCAAATAAGAATTTCTGGATCGAGAGTGCCTTTGGAAGGTGCTGTTAGTTCTCCCACTGCTAGAACAACCAGATCGGGATTGCGCCTGCGAATTTGGTTAACATATGCAGGATCGACATTTTCATCAAACAGATACTGGATTGCCATCAGCTTTTCTCATTACATCTCTTGCTGCTCTTAGTTTGCGGATTTTTTCATACACTGGACGAGGATTGCGACGTTGTTCTTCTCGCATTTTTTCGCCCCATTCTAGCCCTTCGGTTATGTACTTACCGACTGCTTCTTTGTTGTGCAGGTAATACAAAATGGTTGCATAAACTTGTTCCAGGGTGAGGGATGTATAAATGTTAGCGATTTCTTCGGGAGTTCGAGCGCGAAACAGGTATTCATAAAGAATTGTTTCGATGCCGATCCGAGAACCTTTGAGCCGAATATCATCTGGTCTTAGGAAGTTGAAATAGTCTTCTAGTTTCGTGGTTTGGTGGTTGGCTTCATGAGATTGCTTGTCTTCATTAATTTCTGTTGCTTCTGGAACCATGACAATTACTTCGACTCGGCTATTGCGATATAACTTGAGAGGTTCATCAACGCACAATTGTCCTCGATCGTCGATCGTTGCCATCACTTTAATTGCTTTCATACAATCTACCCGATTTACAGGAGCGATATCTGGTAAGATTATATCATAACAAATTTGATGGTAATACTTTTATAATTTACATTAACAGCCGATCGCACAAAAGCCATGACCCAAAATTTAGAAGCAAGCCAACTTTCGCTAAATGACGTTCGTCACCTTCTCAAACTCCAAGAGTTAGAAGGAGAGGGCTTCAGTGATTTTTTCTCTCTGGAACCTCTGACAGAATCAGAACAACAGGAACTATTGAAACTTAGAAATGACTTTCGACGATACCTATCAGCAGGAAAAATTTCAGAAGAACTCGTTAAGTTTTTAGTGCTTTCACCGTTGATGAGATTAACAGGATTTTTTGAGATTCCGATCGTGCTGACAATGGAAGATAGCATACCGATCGAAGTTGAGGATGGGGATACTTTAATTAAAGGGCGGTTGGATATTTTAGCCGTAAATCAGCCGGATGCAGAGCTCGCGGCGACACAGTTTTGGATTTTGGTGGTGGAGGCGAAAAATAGTGCGATCGCCCCTTTGGCTGGTTTGCCACAATTACTGAGTTATACTTATAAAAGTTTGCAGCAGCAATCGTCTGTTTGGGGATTGACTACGAATGGGGAAAGTTATCGGTTTGTGAGGGTGACGCGGGGGAATCCTTGTACTTATCATATTTTACCGGAATTGAATTTGATTGACAAAGAGCGATCGCTTTTGTTGGCGCAAGTGTTGAAAGCGATTTGCAAGTTGCAGAACGTGCAGTTACAGTTGGCGTAAAATGATACAATTAGTTGCTTATCGATTATCCTGTAGATAGGCGACAGTTTGATGAATTACCAAGTTGAGTTTAAGCCGAAAGCGGTCAAAGATTTAGAATCTTTGCCAGCAGAGGTACAAAACCGAGTTTTGACCAAGATTGAGTTAATGCAAAATAACTTGGCAGGAGATGTGAAACGCTTAACTAATTATACGCCCGAATATCGGTTGCGGGTAGGAGATTACCGAGTTTTATTTGAAATAGAGGGAGATGTTTTGGTAATCTACCGCGTCAAACACAGAAAAGATGCTTACTCTTAAACGATTGGAGGAAATACCCATGATTCAGTTACATCCTGAGTTTATCACCAAAAATGGCAAAAAGGAATTTGCGGTGATACCTTACGAAGAATTTGAAGCACTGCAAGAATTAATTGCTGATCTAGAAGATTTGATGGATTTGAGGGAGGCTAAGGAAGAAGACGCAAATCAGCCTTCTGTGTCGCTAGCAGAGGTGAAGAGACTGTTAGGATTACAGACATAAATTTGCTGTCAATATTCTGGTAGTGTAGGGTTGTACGATCGCTCTTATTAGCCCAAGTCTTGAAAGCGATTTGCAAGTTGCAGAATGTGCAGTTGCAGTTGGCATAAATTTTGCTTCCAAAGGAATTTGCTAGGTGAAGAGAATGTTAGGATTTTAGGCATAAATTATATACCATTTCCTCACTTGCCAGCCAAAGCCATCAAATATTTCGCGTGAATTTCTACCTCAGTTGCCAAAAACTCACTAAAGCTCTCATGGCTTTTAATAAAAGAAGTTTGATTAGTCCCTTCGCAGTATGAGTAAGTCGGGGGATCTGCGCCTTCTGATACTCTAAAAAAGCTAAATTGATAGCCCTGGTGCATCAAGAAAATAAAGGCATCCTCTGGTAAAGATTCAGCAAAGTTATTTTCCTGCAATAACTCGACAGCCCACTCTTGCAGTTGAGGTAAATTATTAAAAAAACAGTCCGAACCCCGCAAGAATTTACCAGCACTAGACCCCATAGATAACAGAAATTCCTGATAGCATCGGGGCAGAGAAATCCCCAACTGTTGCTCGATCGCAATTACCTCATCGCAGGTACAGCCTGCGAGTTCATCTGGCTTCACGAGTTTTAGTTCTATCAGTTGCTTTTTGACTCGATCTAAATACATAGCTACTACATCCTTTAAGTTTTGCAAGACTTATGCAGCATTGATGGAATTGTCAAGGTTTAAACTTTTAGAGATCCCCTTTCAAAATAGGGCTGTGCGTAAGTTATGCTTCAATACGGTTCAGTTAGTGCTAAAAAAACGATCGCACGTAGGTTGGGTGGAGGAACGAAACCCAACACAATCGCTAGAATTCTCCTTAGCTGAACCGTATTAAGTTATGCTTAGCTTACATTGTATCGTTTACCGTCAGTCTGATGTTGGGGAACCGCCTGCGAAATTGCTCTATTACGTCGCAACAGGAATCACAGGGTTCTCTTTCTGTCCATAAATTTACTCTGCCTTGAACCTCCGGTGTTTGAATATATCTCAATCCCAATTCCTCAAGTAGTTTACGTTCGCTATCATAGGCTCGTGAATGTCCGGGTGGGACTTCAAAAGTCTGAAATAATGGCTCGTCTGGTAAACCAACTGTTCCGGGACGAGTCGATCGACCGCTGACGGCTATCAATTCGCCGCGATCGTTTTCAATCAGGAAGTCTGCAACAGCAATATTTTTATAAGCCGATACTCCTAGCTCTTCTCGAATTTGGCTAATACGATTCGCCCATTCTTCCATATGGATCTCTTTATCTTTTACAATACTTCCCCAGATTACCAAAGGGATGAGGGGACAAAGTAGGCGAAATTTATCGGTTTGTGCGGGTGACGCGGGGGAATCCTTGTACTTATCAGATTTTACCGGAATTGAATTTGATTGACAGAGAGCGATCGCTCTTGTTGGCACAAGTGTTGAAATGGATTTGCGGCGTTGCAGAATGTGCACTTGCAGTTGGCATGATGGTTGGGAATTCAGGAAGACGAACTAAGGAAATATACATGATTTAATTACTTCCTGAGTAGAGTTCCAAAAACTAAAAATTTGTGGCAATATAGATTTATACCACCATCAACTGTATCATGCTTTTAACTGAAATAGTAAATTTTTTAGGCAAACCGTACTTCCAAGCCCCTAACTGCCTAATTTATCAGATGGACTGCTTAGAAGCAATGTCAAAGCTCCCTGATGAATGCGTCAATCTTACTGTCACCAGTCCCCCCTATAACATTGGCAAAGAATACGAAAAAACACTACCACTTGATAAATATTTAAACTGGTGTGAAAGCTGGATAAGTGAAAATTATAGGCTAATCCTTCCTAACGGCGCTTTCTGGCTCAACTTGGGGTATCTATCAATTCCTAATCAAGCTAAAGCTATCCCAATTCCCTATCTACTTTGGGACAAAATTCCTTTTTACCTAATCCAAGAAGTTATCTGGCACTATGGCGCTGGGGTTGCTGGTAGTAAGTTCTTTTCACCGCGCAATGAAAAATTTCTTTGGTATGTTAAAAACCCTAAAGACTATACCTTTAATCTAGATGATGTGCGCGATCCCAATGTAAAATATCCTCATCAAAAAAAGAAGGGCAAAATTAAAGTCAATCCCCAAGGCAAAAATCCGACTGATGTTTGGGAATTCCCTAAAGTAACTTCTGGTAAAAATAGAGCATCAAAAGAGCGAACATCTCACCCCGCTCAATTTCCTAGTGCTGTTATACAGAGAATAATCAAAGCTTCATCCAACCCAAATGAAGTCATTTTAGACCCTTTTCTGGGTTCAGGAACTACAGCGGTTGTTGCTTTAGATTTGCAGCGCACTATTATCGGATTTGAGATTTGTCAGGAATACTGTGATTTAGCAGCCAACCGAATTGATGATTTTCTCAGACAAAAGCAGATTAGTAAAGCTCAATTATCTTTATTTTAAAGAGTGTAAATTTTGCTCAATAGGCAATTTCAGCAACTTATATCGCTCTACATCAGGGCTTAATTTAGCTTGCTGACCAGTGGCTGAGGTCTGGATTTTTTGCCACATAAGCAAGATATCGGTGACTGCACTCCAAAATCTACACACTATGAGTGTGATTTGTGATTAAATAAAAACAGCAAGCCCATAGTCAGACCAAGCAGAATTAACTTGATGCCATCACTTTAATTGCTTTCATAGTTACTTCAGCTAATCTAGGGTGTGATAAATGGAATTCAATTGCAAAAAATAGCATTCTCAATTTTATATAAAAACCAGATTACCAAAAAGTTTAATGAAGTGCGATAACTTTATGGGAAACTAAAAAATAGTCCATAACTGGCAATAGCTGACCGCGAAGTCGTGACCCAAAACCAACCTACCAAACTGGAAGCTCATCAGCAAGTCAAATTAAAAAGTATGGAAATTGAAAAAGCTGGACACCATGCGTTAGAGCTTTTTAAGTTTGATCGCAACCAAATCGAAGCCTTGCGGGTAGCTATTGGGGCGGCAGAAAGTTTACAAAAATCGACGCTAAATCATCCCTCCGTTACCACCTATCCCTTTACCAGTCCCCTGTTGGCCTTGCAGGTGATTCTCTCCAAAATTCGCGATCGCCATCAGTTTGTCGGACATCGGAGCACCGTCAGGAGTGTCTGTTTTAGCCCCAATCAAGATGCGATCGCCACTGCATCACAAGACGGCACCGCCAAATTGTGGGACTTACAGGGTAATTTACTGGCAGACTATAGCGGATATAAAGGGAATTTACTCAAAGGCGAAGCAGATTTTGTGGAGTTAAAAACTCCGATTTATAGTATTTGTTTTAGTCGGGACGGGAAGTTTTTAATAACTGGTTCCCAGGATGGAAAGGTGCGGTTTTGGCCCGTGGAAACTTTGGATGACTTGTTGGTGAGGGGGAGGGAATGGCTTGGTGAGAAATTTTAACGCCTGCAATTGACGTAAATTTTAGTTTCCCAAGTTTAAGCAATGATACAAGTCAAAGACTAGCCAGACTCTTGCAAACATTTATTTATGTTCGCACTTGCCAAGCTTTGGGATCTCTCCGACTGTGAAAAATTGCTGTGACAATCACCCGACTTGATACAATCCGATAGTAAACAGCATAAGGAAAGCGACGAACCACAGATCGCCTAACATCACGATAGACAACTGGATATGATTCTGGCATCTGGCAAATTCGATTTAACGTCTCGTCCACAGAGTCCAAAAAATCGTCGCCAAGTCCTACCTGCTGGCTTTCGTACCAATTGTAAGCCTCATCGAGTTCTTCACGAACTTCTGGCCGAAACACTAGCGCATAATTCATGGGCGTCTTTTTATCGAAGCTTTAATTTGTTCCCAAGTCATTACATCATCTGGATTAGCTTCGGAATCGCTAATCCGCCGATCCAGTTCTTGTTTTTGTATTTCTGTAAGATTGGGGTAAGCTTGCTCTGCTGCGATGCTATCCCAAATTGCTTGTACGAGCCGAATTCGGTCTTCAATACTGAGCGATGTAATTTGATTCAACGTGACAGTGAGATCCATACTAATTAACCTGGAGGAAACAGTGGGCAATTGGTACACTTAAAAATATAGCAGATTTATTGCTCCTATTCATTACTTTCTGTCACTTCGGGAATCAGCACAATTACTTCTACTTTGCTATTTTGCTCTAAATTTAACGGTTCATCAATGCACAATTGCCCTTGGTTGTCAATCGTTGCCATCACTTTAATTGCTTTCATAGTTAGTTAATTCAGGTAATCTAGGGTGTCAGAAATAGATTGATGTCTAAGGCTAGTGCCACGATCGCCTTTTTCAAGAATACCAAAAAGTTTAATGAAGTGCGATAACTTTATGGGAAACTAAAAAATAGTCCATAACTGGCAATAGCTGACCGCGAAGTCGTGACCCAAAACCAACCTACCAAACTGGAAGCTCATCAGCAAGTCAAATTAAAAAGTATGGAAATTGAAAAAGCTGGACACGATGCGTTAGAGCTTTTTAAGTCGGACGGCCACCAAATAGAAGCCTTGCGGGCCGCTATTAAGGCTGGGGAAAATTTAAAAACATGGATGCTAAATCATCAGGCCGTTACTACCTATCCCAGTACCAGTCCCCTCTTGGCTTTGCAGGTGATTCTCTCCAAAATTCGCGAACGCCATCAGTTTGTCGGACATCGGAGCACCGTCAGGAGTGTATGTTTTAGCCCCAATCAAGATGCGATCGCCACAGCTTCCATTGACGGTAGCGCCCAATTGTGGAACTTGCAGGGTAAGTGTTTGGTGACTTTTAGCGGACACAAAGACTGGGTAAATAGTGTTAGTTTTAGCCAGAAACAAAATGCGATCGCCACTGCATCCGATGACAAAACCGCCAAATTGTGGGACTTACAAGGCAATTGTTTGATGACTTTCACCGGCCATAACGACTGGGTAACTAGCGTCTGTCTTAGCCCCACTGTGGCCGCGCTGGTGACGGCTTCCTATGACGGTACTGCCAAATTGTGGGACTTCCAAGGCAACTGTTTGGTGACTTTCAGCGGACATCAGCAATCGGTAACAAGTGTGTGTTTTAGCCCCAAGGGAGACACCCTGGCCACTGCATCCTACGATCGCACCGCCAAACTGTGGGACTTCCGAGGCAACTGTTTGGTGACATTCAGCGGCCATGATGGGTGGGTAACTAGCTTGAGTTTTAGCCCGACAGGAAATGCGATCGCCACAGCATCCTACGACGGTACTGCCAAATTATGGGACTTAGAAGGCAACTGTTTAGTGACATTCAGCGGCCATGATAGTTGGATTACCAGCCTCAGTTTTAGCCCGACAGGAGATGCGATCGCTACCGCTTCTAACGATCGCACCGCCAAACTCTGGGACTTACAAGGCAACTGTTTGGTAACATTCAGCGGCCATGATAGTTGGATCACCAGCCTCAGTTTCAGCCCCACAGGAGATGCCCTTGCTACAGCATCCAACGATCGCACCGCCAGATTGTGGCACTTACAAGGCAACGATTTAGTGACTTGTAGCGGACATCAAAAATCAGTAAATAGCGTTAGTTGTAGTCCCTATCAAGATAGAATCGCCACAGCTTCCAATGACCGCACCGCCAAATTGTGGAACTTCCAAGGCAAATGTTTAGTAACTTTTATCGGACACAATGACTGGGTGACAAGCGTTAGTTGCAGCCCCAATCAACCTAGAATCGCCACTACTTCCAGAGACGAAACTGCAAAATTATGGAACTTCCAAGGCAAATGTTTAACGACTTTTATCGGACATTTTGACTCTGTATGGAGTGTCGGTTTTAGCCCAAAGGGAGATATAATTGCCACTGCTTCTAGAGATGCTACTGCCAAATTATGGAACTTGCGGGGCAAATGTTTGATGACTTTCACCGGACATCAAAGCTGGGTAACAAGCGTTAATTTTAGCTCAAAAGGAGATACAATTGCCACTGCTTCTAGAGACGATACTGCAAAATTGTGGAACTTTCAAGGCAAATGTTTAGCAACTTTAATCGGACACCTTGACTCTGTATGGAGTGTTTGTTTTCACCCCCATCGAGATGTCCTTGCTACTGCCTCTAATGACGGTACTGCAAAATTGTGGGATTTCTATGGCAACTGTTTGGTAACATTCACCGGACACGATGGACCTGTCTTGAGTGTCTGTTTTAGCCCCACGGGAGATACACTGGCAACTGCTTCAATTGACCGCAGTGTTAAATTGTGGGACTTGCGGGGGAATTTATTGGCAGAGTATCGCGGTTATCCGGGGAACTTGAGCCACGGGGAGGCAAATTTTGTGGAGTTAAAAACTCCGATTTATAGTGTTTGTTTTAGTCGGGATGGAAAATTCTTGCTATCTGCTTCAGAGGATGGAAAAGTGCGGTTCTGGTCAGTAGAAACATTGGATGAATTGTTAGTCAGAGCTAAAAAATGGCTGGATTAGATATCCCATAAATTACCCAGATTCGCAATTATTCATCTCTCTCTTCTCTAACTCTGTGTCCTCTGCGCCCTCTGTGGTTCAATCCTCTAAAATCCGGTATAATCACAATTATAGGGGCGGGGCTGGTTTATATAATTAGTCAATACTTATTAAATATATCGGCGAACCACCCCCTAGGGAACGACCGATAATAAAATTCTGAAACAACCGTAAACCACATAATTTATAAAATTGTTAAACATTTGTAAAATGCCCGTGACATAATATCAAAAAAAATCTAAAATAAAAGACAGCTCGACCCTAACAATGTAGGTGAGAAAATGTCTGAACTTAGACAAAATCTAATTACCAGAGATTGGGTAATCATCGCCACTGAACGGGCAAAAAGACCGGATCAATTCGCCAACCACAAAAAAACAACAGAATTTCTGCCCTCCCACCGCGCCGATTGTCCATTTTGTGTGGGAAATGAGGAAGATGGAACTTTGGAAACTTTCTGTTTGGGCGATCGCGCTGACTGGAAAGTTAGGGCAATTCGCAATAAATATCCCGCCCTTTCCCCAACCGCAGAAGGATTGAGAATTTCATCGGGAATTCATCGCCGGATGTCGGGAATGGGGATTCACGAAGTCATTGTCGAACATCCGCGACATGATTTGACGACAGCATTGTTAAGCATTGAAGAGGTTGAAAATATACTTGTAGTATATCGCCAGCGTTATTTAGAAATTAGAAAATATCCTCATATTGAAACAATTATTATCTTCAAAAATCATGGTGAAAGTGCCGGAACTTCTCTCGAACATCCTCACTCGCAGATAGCAGCTACCCCTGTTGTTCCCAGTCAGTTTCGCAGCCGGATTGATGAAACTATTAGATATTTTGATGATACGGGAGAGTGTTTGTTTTGCCGGACTTTGGAAGATGAATTAGCGGCTGGTGAAAGAGTGATTTTTGAGAGTAAACATTTTGTGGCTTTTATCCCTTATGCTGCGCTTTCACCGTTTCATATTTGGATTTTTCCCCGCCGCCATGCTTCGTCCTTTGATGATATTACCGATCCAGAGATTTCTGACTTGGCTGATACTTTGAAAACTGTACTGGCTAAGCTTTATTACGGATTGAATAATCCCGATTACAACTATAATATCCGCTCAGTGCCGACGGCGGAACAGGGTACTAAGTATTTTCACTGGTATATTGCGATTATTCCCAGGGTTTCTAAGCAAGCTGGGTTTGAGTTGGGTAGCGGAATGTTTATCAATACTGCTTTACCGGAGGAAAGTGCTGGTTTTTTGCGATCGATCTTAATTCCTATCGATTCGCCCTAACCGTGGGCGGGCGAGTACAGGGGCACTGCCGCCAGAAAAAAGGTGGCGTAAATGTATCAGGGAAAGCAACTACTTATAGTGGCCCTATTCCCAACGGCATATTCCCTATATCAAAATAAACCTTCAACGTACTGCCAGTAGTCGTCGCTAAAACTAGCTTTTAATATTTCTCTAATCTTGATGTCGATAGCTAATTGACTCTCACCGGGCTCGCCACTATCGCCGATTTCCCAGCCCCCATCCGAGAAATTTTGTTGGAGATGGGAGAGTTGATGGGCAAAATTGGCCAGAAAATGATGTTCGTTTACCCATTCTGCCGGATCGGGTATTGCTGAACTAGCAAAGGTGCGATCGACTAAATTATTGTTGAAACCATTGTCAGTCTGGTTTTGCATACTTCTGTTGATCGAGAACTTGAATTCGCAGCTAATTAGTCACTCATTCTATCTTAATCTTAACGCTGAATTTCCTAGAGCGATCGCGATCGGTCCGTGGAAGTGATATATTTGGTTCTTTTTGGCGATCGCGATCGAATCTCCTTTTGACCTTCCTATGCTAAACTGTGTGGCGCTAGATTTTAATCTTAAAAAATCTTAGTTATGGCAGTTCTATTTCTTTTATGAATATTTTTTAATTAACCGCAGAGTTCGCAGAGGCCGCGGAGTAAGAGAAGGAAAAAAAAGAAAGAAGATTGCATTCGATTCTTAAATTTTCGATAACCTTAGTCGCCTAAAATTAAAAATCTCAAATCTCAATTAATTTTTCTCTTCCTTCTTCCTGATGTTGATACCCCTACCCGACGACTTAGAAAATCCTGCTAATTACCCTCGTAACCCTTGGTTTTTTTCTATCTTGCTTTTAATTGTCCTATTGTTTGGTTTAATTATGAAATCTTACCTAGACCAACCCCAACTTTTAACCGATCCATTTCTGCAACTCCCAACAGCAAACTCCGTGCGAGTTGTCTGGTTTACCGAATTTCCAGGTATTAGCAACAAAGTCATTTATGGCGAAGAATTGAATCAAAGTGCGATTGCAACTACCACCAAACTAAGTCGCACTCGCGAAGACAAAGACTCCTACATTTCAGATATTCATAAACGTGGCATTGTTGATAACAATTCAATTGTTCGCGATATCTGGCGTCATGAAGCAAAAGTTGCCAATTTAATTCCCGGTGTTACCATTCCTTATTTAGTGACCAGTGAAAGAGTAGACAACCAATCAGTCAGCAGCAAAATTTTCACCCTTTCACCAACACCAATAGTAGGGACTCCCCTCCAAATTCTCCTGACTTCCGATCATCAACTGATGCCAATGACAGCAGCAAATCTCCAAAAAGTAGCTGAAACAATTGGCAAAGTTGATGCCGTTTTCATGGCGGGCGATTTAGTTAATATAGCCGATCGCGCTTCTGAATGGTTCGATGACGTCCGCGGCCGCGCTTTCTTTCCCTGTTTGCAAGGGCGCGGCTTCTCTCAACTCGACAAAAACGGCACCCAAACAATATACACCGGCGGCGAACTGATTCAACACGCACCTTTATTTCCCGCCATTGGCAACCATGAAATTATGGGCCGATTTTCAACAGTTAGCAAACTCAACGACCAATTCAACGATCCTTTTCCGCGCGCTGCTGCCGAGAAAATCTACCAATCCCAAGCTGAAAAGTCAGCCGTAAAAGACAAAGATACTTGGCTAAAAAACCATACTTTTAATAACGATACCTATAGGGAAATTTTCACTCTTCCCGGTGACAAAAATTACTATGCTGTGACTTTTGGTGACGTGCGGCTAGTGACTTTGTATATTACGAATATCTGGCGAACTCCCAACCTAGACCCCGCTGCCAAAGGCAGATATCGGGAACGTAACGAAGATTTTAATAATTTTGAAAAATGGGGCTATGGACAGCATATTTTTGAGCCTATTGTCAAGGGTAGCCCTCAATATAATTGGCTGCAAAAAGAGTTAAATAGCCCCGAATTCCAACAAGCAAAATATAAATTTGTGATGTTTCATCACCCGCCCCATTCTCTAGGCGATAATATTGTACCTGCTTATACTGACCCAGTGCAAATAATCGATCGCGATGCAGAAGGTACAATTAAGATGATACGTTACGAGTACCCAAAAAAACAAGATTATATTATTAGAGATGTTATTCCGCTGCTAGAAAAAGCCAAAGTACAGTTAGTATTGTACGGACATTCCCACCTGTGGAATCGGTTTGTCGGTGCCAGCGGAATGCACTTTTTAGAGACTTCTAATGTTGGCAACAGTTATGGCGCTTTCTTCGGCGAAAAACGCAGATTCGTGCCACCAGCCTATGATGAAGATTACAGTGCAACAGGAGATCCCAACGGTTTAAATCCTGCGATCCCAACAATTGCGCCGCTATTAGCAGATGGCAAACAACTGCCATATATTGACAGTAATGATATTACAGTTTTCAGTATTTTTGATACCGGTGATGGTGTTGTGACTAGCTACTATTTTGATACCAGAAAACCAGAATCAGAAGTGGTAAAATTTGACGAATTTAAGTTAAAAAGTTCATCAACCAGCCTGTAGGGGGGGTTTAGGAGATTGTTGGTGTACGTTAGTAGTAAATTTTGATGGATTTAAATTCAAAAAATCATCGATTGTTCTCAATTAATTAAGGCTGACGCACAGCCGCTACAAAAATTTATATGTAGATGCTGTGCGTAAGTTCTATAATCACTAAATAAACTTTCTTGCTTCTGCTAAAGCTGCGTCAAACTTGAGCAATACATCCTCTTCAGTATGAATCAGTTTCTCCTGTTCCAGCAGCGGCCTGCCGAAGCGAAAAATACCATCCTGTTCTACGTGATCTACATACGGTATGGTTTCTGGATGTGGCAAAAACTTTCTACCAATGGTGTACGGCGTGTGGTAAGAAAAACTAAAATCAGGAAATTTGTCACTCTTGATTTCCAGATAATAAAGGGAATAATAATCTTTGGTTTCGCAGTAAACGCAGTCGCGACACTTATTTACCAGTTTGCGGTTTTGATAGAAAAAATCCCACTTGTCCCAATAGTAATCATCTTTCATCATTTCCTGGTGGTCGTCACAAAGTTCGAGATACAATTTGTCAGCATCGTGGGGACGATAAAAGTAGAGCATGGCGTAGGGCATTTCAATCAGTACCTTGACTGCTTGATTTTTGCGCTGATACCATTGCTGCCGATGAATTTCGTAAATTTCGTTATCTTCAATAGCTTTGGCGCTGTTAAGCTGATTTTCTTTGGCCCACCGCGAAGCCCAAACTGTCCAGTAAGCTAGCTGGAAAGTTGCAGAAATTTCAGCAGAACCTTGTTCTTCCCAGTCGGCAATAATTTTTGACCAAGCTGAACTAAAAGCTAATCGGGAGTCTGCCTTTTCTTGCTGGCTTTCTCGACTGATTGGGATGGCTGTTTTACGATTATTCTGAATCTGCCCTTTTGGTTCGTTTCGCCAACTATTGATATCGGTTTGTGAGAGAGTCAATATGAATCTTCTGTCGTGAACGGGATATTCTAAATGAATTCCTGATTTGAGGAAAGTGCGATATTCTAAAACAGGGAGTTTGCCTTGTTCAATCCATTGTTGGCGTTCTTTTGAGGAACATTTGAGCAGTTTTTCTAATTCTACTGGCTCGACGGCTAATTCACTTTTGAATGTCTCCCAAAATCTTTCTTGTTCGGCTGGGTTTACCTCCAGCACGGATACAATTGTGCTGACGAGGTGGTCTGTTTTGTCTGGGCAATTGTCAGGGAGTCCTAAAAATTCGAGTAGTTGGGCTTTGAGTATGCGTCTGGAAGAGATTAGCGAGGCTAACATGAGAAGCTCCAGTAGAGTCAGAACTTGTGCCCTTGTTGAATTTGCAAGATTTGCACAAGTCTATATATCTTACGGCAATTTAAGACTCGATCGCCCGTAATTCCCACTCAAATCAGCATAAATACTCAAATTTTGTGACAACGGTCGATCGACCCCGTAGCTAAAAGCGATAATTGCGCTGTCGCACCCACAGACTCACAGGCACTGCATGACCTGTTTTGTCCACCTTCACTTCTACCACAAAAGATTCCCGCTGTGCCCTTTGAGCTTCCCCAATCTCCTGATTGACCTTTTCCCTTTCATTTTCTGGCATATAATAAGTTTCCAAACCATATTCCATCTGCCAGCCATTATATTTACCCTGAATGGCGATTTGATTTGCAGGTAAATTGGGGGGATTTTCTAAACTAACACGGACTGGTTTCCAAGCTTGGGGACGACCAGCATTAGTCTGGGTTTTTGGCGATTCCAAAATCACATAAAAACTGGTTCCCGACTTGACCTTGTAATTCTTTGATGGTGGGCAAACAACACCGGATGGACAAGGTTTGTTGTCGCTTGGTAACTCTTTCCATCCCGGTAATTTTTCCAGATTGTTTTGCTGAGAAATATCATAACTCAAAACTTGGTAATATCCGCGCATTAAATCGTAAGGGTCTACTGGTACTGTTTGCAAAACCACTGTTTTACCAGTGACAAAAGTGTAAACTGCCGAAGCTGGTACGGTGATAATTAGTCCAATTTGGAGCAATAAAGGAATCCACATTCGCCACGCGGGAATACGTTTGGCTTCCGGGGGAAGCTGAAACAAATTTGTTTGTTCTGGATTTTCAGTTAATAAGTCAATGTTGTTGGTGTTCATATTTATCTAGGGGTTATGTTGTTGAGGGTTGTTTCGGAATTATTAAACCAGAGAGAACGCAGAGTCCGCAGAGGAAGAGAGAGAGATGAATGATTTTTATTCGTCTTTGATGGTGGCGAAGTGTCGCTCGAACCACAAACCAGCGGCAATTACACCAATGCCACACAGCACAAATACAAAAGATTTCAGCAATAATTCTGTATTGTATTCAAACAATCTGCTGATAATTTGTAAAGTTACCAATACCATCCCGCCCCAAAAACTCCGGCGGTTTCCTAGTGCTAAACCTTCTCGAATTAAACCCACCGCTAGCAGAAATAATAAAACGTTAAACAGAAAAGTTGCTAATTGGGGGAGAGGAGAAACATTGAGATGGTAAAACGGTATTAAGGCGCTGATGACGATCGCAATGGCGATCGCGCCTGTGGTCAAATCCACTCCTTTTTGTTTTGGTCGGCGCAGTTCCAAACGTCCCAAATGCAGCCACTCAAACACCGTTAAAGCACCCAAAAAAACTACATTTGTCAAAACACTCCAATCCAGGGAAATCTGCGAAGGAGCGGGGGAATCTTGCCACAGCCAGTGGAAGGAAAAAAAGTAAAAAAGACCAGCCAAAAATATCAATGCTAAACTGCGGGTGGTAGGTTGAAACAGTCTGCTGTGTATATTCGGCCACATTGCATCGTCGTATCCCCACAACAAAGCGGGTGGTAGGGCGCAAAAAATTGCAGCGCCCCAGCTTGGATTTAACCCTTGGACTATGGAAACTTGTAGGGAAAAAATGAGGACGATCGCACCTAGGGCAAAGATAGCACGCGATCGACACCAGTAAGCCAGTGGTATAAACATGATACTAGCTGCGATCGGCATTTGTCGCACCAAAACTTCCAGCCAAGAAAACTCGACTTTAGAAGACCAATCTAACACAGCCAGCCAATAACCTAAACCGACTAAAAGTGCTGACAAAACGCCCAAGGAAGTCAAGCGCAAACTGTAAGCCATTCCGAGCACGCCGATTCCCCAAGCAAGGAAAAGTCCGTAGGAAGAACCGCCAATATGAAACATCTGCGCCATCAAAGCCATATTTGCTCCTAAAATCAGAGCGCCTAATAGCAACAATCCCTCACCTAAAAGTTTGTTTCGCCCTTTGGTTGGGGGCATATTTGGATGGGAGTTTGTGCTGCGGGATGGGGGAATTCGCCATAGATAGAAACCTGCGGTATTAACTGCTACGAATAGGCTCAGTAGTAGTGTAACTCTGGCTTCCCGCGGCCAAACTTGCCAGTTAGCTGCTACAAAGGTGATGACTCCTAGGGCTAGGAGAATGCTGCCGAGACTGATGAGAATGCCAAGGAATCGGTTGCGCGAGGCGCTTTCGAGGGTGTGGAATTGGTAGCGATCGGCAAGTTGTTGGTATAATGAAGTATCGATGAGTCCTTCTGCTTGCCAGAGTTTGGCTTGCGATCGCAATTCTCGTCGAAATTGATCTGAAATCATGGTGTATATTCCAGAGGATTTGAGCGGTGATAGCTTTCAATATGTCAGCGATCGAGTAATTGTAGGTGGAAGGTGGGACACCTGTGGAAGTTGCACAGCAGATTTGATACGAAATCCTGTAGTTAGGAGACGGCACTGCCCATTGGTGTCAACTTAAGCCTGAAAGCCATATAAATGTAGCTCTTAGGCAAAGTCTAGATCCCCCTAAATCCCCCTTAAGAAGGGGGACTTTGAAAAGACTCTTGTCCCCCCCTTCTTAAGGGGGGCTAGGGGGGATCTGGATTTAATAGTCAAACAGCAATCTCTGACTGGATTTGAGCTTAAGTTGACACCAATGGGCACTGCCAATAGGTGTCAACTTAAGCTTGAAACCCTTGGTATTTCTTGCTTTTACCTAAGTCTAGATCCCCCTAAATCCCCCTTAAGAAGGGGGACTTTGAAAAGACTCTTGTCCCCCCCTTCTTAAGGGGGGCTAGGGGGGATCTGGATTTAATAGTCAAACAGCAATCTCTGACTGGATTTGAGCTTAAGTTGACACCAATGGGCACTGCCAATAGGTGTCAACTTAAGCTTGAAACCCTTGGTATTTCTTGCTTTTACCTAAGTCTAGATCCCCCTAAATCCCCCTTAAGAAGGGGGACTTTGAAAAGACTCTTGTCCCCCCCTTCTTAAGGGGGGCTAGGGGGGATCTAAGTTTAATAGTCAAACAACCATCTGTGACTGGGTTTGAGCTTAAGTTGACACTAATGGGCACTGCCGTGTCCCTACAATTAATAAGGAATGTAATATTATGGTACAACTTAAAATTAAAAATTTAACTTTTAACGAGTATCTTAACTACTCAGATAACACCGATAATCGCTATGAATTAATTGATGGAGAGTTAATCGCTTTGCCGCCAGAATCTGAACCTAACAATTTCATTGCCAACTATCTATTTTTCTATTTAGCTAGCAGCGGGCTAGTGCCACTTAGACTGATTAAAACTCATAATTGTGAGGTTCAAGTTGCTGTTTTGCGATCGGGAGATGCCGCCAATCGTTACCCAGATTTGATCATTCTGGAACCCGAACACATTCCGCTGACACCAAACAGGTTAACTATTACCTTTGATATGTTGCCTCCTCGGTTGGTTGTGGAGGTAGTTAGTCCGGGTAGGGTGGGTAGCGATCGGGATTACGAGCGCAAACGAGCTCAGTACGCAGCGCGGGGCATCGCAGAGTATTGGGCGATCGATCCAATTGAACAAGTCGTGACGGTTTTGCGGCTTCAGGAGGGGCAATATGTTGAGGTTGGGGTATTTCGGGATGGAGAGGCGATCGTATCTCCAATGTTTCCACAGCTAAATTTGACGGTTCAACAGATTTTGAGTGGAGAGGTTTAAGGGCGGCTCAATTTAACAAGTGCTAGTACACCTAATATCAAATCTAAGCTTGACTTAGAGTGGTTTTCTAGCAATTTACCAGTGCTATCGAATACATTGGACAACTGCCCGTAAAGAAATTTCGGGAGAAGTGTATTGGGATACAGAGAGACAACTTCTCTGAGTCCGTATGACGGAACAAACTGTTTTGTATTGAGTCCAGCAACTACATCGTTGTAATAACAGATGAAAGCATAGGAAACTGTTATTAGTTCATCCAATCCTCTTTTTTCAATGGATTTTATGATATTCTGAACTCTTTCCACATCATGTCGGTTTAATAAACCAGCGTCGTAAGCAGTAGATACAGAAACCAAGAGGGAGTCTAGACCTGTCATCCTTTATCCTCCAATATGGGAAGTAGTCGTGAACCACTATAGTAGGCTGACAAAACCGACAGTAGTATTGATTTAAGGTAGTCAAAAAAGAAAATAATTACAACTTTACCTTTTATCGCGACGCCGATGCGTTTTTCTCGCAATCAATGACACTCTCCAAGAACTTCTTGACAAGGGGTAACGACAGACTAAAAAAAATTACCCCCTCAAAAAAACACCTACCCCTAGGCGCAAATTTTATCCATCAACCCGATTCAAATTCCAGTCGTAAGGCAAAAAAACGATCGCACATTCATCACTCACCGCCACATCCGCACCCAAATAACCACCCACATATCCAGCCACCGAACCCGCCGCCTTCACAAAATCCTCACCGTACCACTTAAAAATCTTGCTCAAATAAAGAGTCTTTTTCTCAGCATTGTACAGCACCTTATCGGGATTGTGAATAAAACGATTCGCCTCTATTTCCAGTTGAGTTCGTACCGACTCTGGGAAATAAGCCCCCTGACGCAACATCGGACATCCAACCGCAGCGCAAACCAAGGCAAAATGGATGCGCGGTTCCCTAAATTCCCGGCGCAAAATCCCGTGTTCGATTTGATTGAGACTGTACTTTTTGCCTGCAATTGTATAAGTTGAACGGGTGAAAAATTCCAAAAAGCTCAGCCAGTTGGGAATTCCCAAAACTTTGGGACGAATTGACGCGATCGGATATACTTCAATAACTTGAGAAATCGCGATCGCATTATAGACATTCAGCCACAAAGCCAGCCGCTCATTCGCATCCGTCACAGCCGCCAAATCCACATCCGCCAAACTTTCCAGCCATTGTCTCAAAACATCCGCCGACTCAGCTTTCCAGCGCCCATAATTCACACGGCCGAAATCGTCAACATAGGTGTTTAGCAAATTGTCCCAAGTCTTAAATGCGATCGTATTTATCAACATAATGAAACTGAGCCCCAAATTATAGATTTCATGGTCTTTATCTTCTACAATTTTAAAATATTCTCAATTTAAACTTCAACTGCGATTGATATAGCAATCCTAAATCAGTCATAAATTTTTTTACCCCACCCCAACCCTCCCCTTACCAAGGGGAGGGAGTAAGAAACTCACAAATGATTTAGGATTGCTATATATCTTCCGCCAAAACTTCTATCCCAATTTAAACAGCCAATTCTATTTTTTCAATTACCATCCCCCAATACCCATGATTAATCACACAAACTTCTGCGATAAACTGTTAGCGGCGATTGAAACCAATCAAAGTTTGTTATATTTAGCCCTCGATCCCGAACCCCAAAGCTTTCCTGTAGCAGTTTCAGTGACGGGGGAGAACAATCAAAGTTTTTTAACTGATTTATTGGCTAAGACTAAATTTGCGATCGACCAAACAGCCGACTTAATTTGTGCTTGCAAAATCACCCTCGGTTTTTACCAATCTCTCGGCATTCCCGGCCTGGAATTGCTGCAACAAATTTTAACAATTATTCCTCCTCACATTCCCGTAGTTTTAGATGCCAAACACTGCGATTTAAACACCAGTACAGTATTTGCCAAAAGCGTATTTGAAGATTGGCAAGTTGACGCTGTGACTTTAAGTCCCTATGCCGGATTCGACCAAGTAGCGCCATTTCTATTATATCCCGGCAAAACAGTTTTTGTCCTCTGTGCCACGGCCAATCCCTCCGCCGCCATTTTCCAAGAATACCCAACACCAGAAAACCCTTTCTACTTGCAATTAGTCCGCATTTCTCAAACTTGGGGAACTCCTGAAAAAGTTGGTTTAGAAGTAGGAGTAATGCCGGATATGTTGGCCCGCATCCGCAAAGCTGCTCCAGAACGGCTGATTTTAGTGGAAGGAGACATTGCAGCAGAAAATGGTATCGCAGAAGCAAACGACCTCTCTCAACTGCTGGCGGCTGGTTTAAGCAAGAATGGTGAAGGTTTATTGCTACCAATACCTGCCAGTTTATTCGCGGAGTCAAATCCCCGCGAAGCAGT
>NZ_JAHRFC010000064.1:0-26876 GCF_020883015.1 Microcoleus sp. CAWBG640 | reverse complement strand
GAGGACTAGGAGAGCGGGTTGTGCAGTTGAAAGTGACATGGCATCCTTAATTACTGTCGTCTGGTTTCATTCTTATCACTGCCGGGGATTTGATGCTAGCCGGCAAAATACAAATATTATTTCAAATTTCTGCTATACAACTTTCTGTCTGGGAAAGCAACCAGCCTCTATCTGGTCGATCGAACTTTTGTAATACTGATGAGGCGAGGCGATCGCAACGGCGAAATCTATACCAATTGGCGGTTGTCGCTGTTAGGATCGAGCTACAGCATTTCCATAAATTATGACTAGCAAATCTCTGGAGCTTTTACTCTCAAACTTATACAACCATCAACGGCACGCTCCAAAACTACGCAAACCGTTACTGGTTTTAACAGCCGTTATTTCTGTAAGTAGTTCCATCTTAGTTGATTGGGGGTCAAACTCCTCGCGAGCAGTGGCTCAAGAAACTGAGGGATGCTTCATGCGCAGCTCCTCCGGGCGAACTGTCAACTTAAGCCAATCGGTGTGCGGTTTTTTGCCTAAAGAATTGACTCCTGTTGCTCCCACAGCAGCCAAGTCTGGAGTATTTCAGGCAAAAATTAAACGCCGAGAGGCGAATATCCCGGTTATAGAAGTCACCTTTAACGGGATACAAAAGTTCGATATGATGGTAGATTCCGGTGCCAGTGGCACAGTAATTACACCAGCCATGGCTAAAGCCTTGGGGGTAGTTCCCCAGGGGACAGTGCAAGCAAAAACTCCCAACGGAGAGGCTACTTTTCCACTAGGTCGCCTCACTTCTATTCAAGCGGGTGGTTTGTCGATTAAAAATGTAGTTGTGGCAATTTCACCGTCTTTGGAGATCGGGCTTTTGGGGCACGACTTTTTTGGTGATAAAGATGTGACGATTAAGCAAGATGTGATTGAATTTAGAGATAGATCTTAGGAATGAGTTAGTTGTTATTTGTTATTTTTAACAACAGTCAAGAGACTAATAACTTCATTTCAAAAATTCCACCAACTCTTGTAACTTCAACCAAGGTTCTCCACTCAATAAAATTTCCTTAGCTAAAACCACCCCTGCTTGATGATCGCCAACAGGAATTGCACCTCCCACCTGAAGGGCTAAGGACGCATTCAAAGCCACAACATCCATTTGTGGCTCCGTTCCCTTACCCTGAAGCACGTTTCGCAAAATGTCGGAATTTTCTTCAACATTTCCCCCTTTTAAACAGCCGATCGCACAGGGTGTCAATCCTACTTTTCTAGCATCTAAAGTCGTTACTTCTACTTTACCGTTGGACAAAACCGCCAAGTCTGAAACATCTCCCAAACCAGCTTCATCCAACTTTTCTCTGCCATGAATGACTACGGCTAATTCAGTCCCCAACTCGCCCAAAGCTTCGGCAATGATTGATACCAGACTGGAATCGAACACCCCAATTACCTGACCTGTAGGGCGCATAGGATTGACGAGAGGCCCCAAAAGGTTAAAAACAGTCCGTACTTTCAAAGTGCGCCGGAGCGATGCTACAGCCTTGAGTGCGGGATGCCACCCAGGCGCAAATAAAAAGGTGATGCCTACTTCGTCTACTGCCGCCTTTACTTTTTGGAAATCTGCGTTGAGGTTGACTCCCAGTGCTTCCAAGACGTCAGCAGAACCTACTTTACTTGATGCCGATCGATTTCCGTGTTTCGCCACTCGCACTTTGCCGGCGGCGGCGACAAAAGCGACAGCAGTGGAAATGTTAAAGGTGGAAGCGCCGTCGCCACCTGTGCCACAAGTATCAATTAAAGGTAGTGAAGTGGGGGAAATCGAATCCAAATCTCCTGGGAGGGATTGAGACTGCAATACCTGAGCCATGCCCGCTAATTCTGTGGCACAGATTCCTTTGGCTTGGAGGGCTGCTAAAATCGCGCCGGAGAGTACGGGGGGAATGTCTTCATTCAGCCATCCCTGCATCAGGTTGGCGGAGGTGGCGCGTGAGAGAGATTGTTTGTCTAACAATTGTTGCAGCAAACTAGGCCACAGAGGAGAATCAGTCATGGGATTGAAGGATTGAAGAATTGAACAATTTAACAATTGCTCCCGCAACCTGTAGCGTTTGCAGGCGATCGCAATTGGGAACAAGCAGCCCGGTCTGTTTCGGAGAATCGCGATCGAGCTTGTCTACCAAACCGAGAGTCGATCGGGATTTTAGCAGAGTTCCGGGCCGCGTTTTACACCACAGCGCTGAAACTTCTGGCAAAATGTTAGTAGCACTACAGAAAGAACACACCAGCAGTAGTCCAATATGAATTTTTTGATACAACTATTGCCCCTCGGTTGTGCCAATTTTACAGAGCAACACCAGCTTTGTGCAAACTACCTAGGGATCGGCTATGTTATCTATTATCGAAAATAGTTAATAGTCACACAGTAGGTATGCGAAAGCCTAATTAACCATTAAATTGTGACTCATGGCTCGCCACAAATATTGGGTGCATCTGTGTTTTGTAAATATATTCGTAGGGGCGAAGCATGACCGCAGACAATTTATTAGTTATAACCAGAGATTTACTGCGGTCATGCTTCGCCTATGCAAAATCGGGATGCTTCCCAAATATTAAATTAAGATAACAAAAGCAGGGTATAAAAAATGACCACTAAAAAAACCCACATAAAAAATATGTATCGAGAAGAAATTGAGGAGGCACTACAGGAAATGGAAGCCAAATATTACAGTATGTTTGAAAATGCTGTTTCTGGCATTTTTCAAACAACCATTGATGGTCGCTACATCAGCGCCAACCCAGCTTTGGCTCGCATCTACGGCTATAACTCCCCAGCCGAATTAATCACTGGATTAACCGACATTAGCGACCAGCTTTATGTCGATCCCAAACGACGTGACGAGTTTGTTTCAGACCTACAAAATAATGGTAGCGTTTCAGATTTTGAATCGCAGATTCATCGCCAAGACGGGACGATAATTTGGATTTCAGAAAATGCCCGTGCCGTCTGTGATGAATCTGGTAAATTGCTTTACTACGAAGGTTTTGTGGAAGATATTACCCAGAGAAAACAAGCAGAATATGCCCTTAGAGAAAGTGAGGAACGACTGCGTTTAGTAATTGAAGGTGTTAAAGATTATGCCATATTTATGTTAAACACCGAAGGATATGTAGCGAGTTGGAATTCGGGAGCTGAACGGATTTTTGGCTACACTTCTAGTGAAATAATCGGTCAACATTCTCAATGCTTTTACACACAAGAACATATTAAACTTGGCAAGCCACAGAAAAAATTATTGATAGCTGCTGCTGAAGGTAGATATGAAAATGAAGGCTGGCGGATGCGTCAAGACGGCACTAGATTTTGGGCAAATATTATTGTCAATGCTGTGCGTAACCAACAGGGAGAGTTACAGGGATTTTCTCAAGTAGTACAGGACATTACTGAGCAAAAACGGGCGACAGAGGAAAAGATGCGGTTGATTGCTTCTTTGCAAGAGTCGGAAAAAAAGTTTCGCACTCTGTACGAATCGACTAGCGACGCGGTAATGCTGTTAGATGAAGCAGGTTTTTTGGACTGCAATCCAGCAACTTTAAAGTTGTTTGGATGCACCAATGAAACAGAATTTTGTGGTAAGCATCCCTCGGAATTAAGCCCGCTAATGCAACCGAACGGACAAGATTCTGCTAGCTTATCTCAAGAGCGAATTAATACAGCTTTGAAATCTGGCAACTGCCGTTTTGACTGGCTACATTCCCGGTTAGATGGTTCGGTGTTTCCCGCAGAAGTGCTATTAACTTCTATGGATATTTGTGGCAAAATGGGGTTGCAAGCGGTGGTGCGAGATATCACCGAACGGGTGCAGGCCCAAGAGGCTCTGAAGCAAGCTAATGAGGTGTTGGAATGCCGAGTTCAAGAGCGCACAAGTGAGTTGGAATCAGCTATTAAACAGTTGCGTTGGTCGGAAGAAAAATTTTCTAAAGCTTTTCGTTCGAGTCCAGATCCGATGACTATTACTACTTTTGCTGATGGGCGGTTAATTGAGGTTAATGATAGTTTTTTATCGATGATTGGTTATTCTTTAGAAGAGGCCCTGGCTTATACGGTACCACAATTAAATATTTGGGTTAACCCAGAAGAAAGAGTCAAGTTTAGGAGCATTTTGCAAGAAAAAGGTGTGGTTCGCAATCACGAATACGAATTTCGTGTTAAGTCGGGTGCGGTGGTGGTGTGTTTGCTATCAGCAGAGTTGATTGATTTGGACGGCGAACTCTGTATGCTGGCGGTAATGACGGATATTACCGATCGCAAACACGCAGAAGAAGCCCTACGGGAAAGCCAACGAACCTTGGCTACATTGATGAGCAATTTGCCGGGAATGGCCTATCGTTTTCGTAATGACGATCGCAGTGTAGAGTTTGTGAGCGAGGGTTGCTATCAGTTAGCTGGTTATTCTCCTGATGAGTTTATCGGGACTAGGAAAATTTCTCTCTCGGAATTGACTCACCCGGAGGATCGCGATATTTTGTGGAACGCCGTCCAAGTGGCTGTACTGGAAAATCGACCTTATCAACTAACCTATCGAATTACTTCTAAAACCGGGGAGGTAAAATGGGTTTGGGAACAGGGTTTGGGAGTGTTTTCAGAGTCGGGAGAATTGATAGCTTTGGAAGGATTAATTACTGATATTTCTGAACAAAAGCGCAGTGAAGAAGCTTTGCTGCGATCGCAAACTGAGCTAACTGAACAAAAGCAGCAGCTAGAACACACTTTGCACGAATTGCGACAAACTCAAGCCGTATTAATTCATACTGAAAAAATGTCTACTCTCGGTCAAATGGTTGCTGGTGTTGCTCACGAAATTAATAATCCTGTCAGCAGCGTTTGTGGTAATCTAGTTCACCTCAGTCACTACACGGAAGATTTGCTAGATTTGCTCGCTGTTTACCAGGCTCAATTCTCGGAGCCACCGGCAATCATTCAAGATAAAATAGAGGAGATAGAACTAGATTTTCTGTTAGAAGATTTACCAAAAGCAATGTCCTCCATGCAAGTTGGAGCCGATCGCATTCGGGAAATAGTGCGATCACTCCAAATTTTTTCCCGCAAAGACGATAATAAAATGAGCAGCGTTAATCTCCACGAAGGGATTGACGGGACGCTGTTGATTCTCCAAAGTCGGCTCAGAGCCCGTGGTGGCTATCCTGAAATTACCGTAATTAAGGAGTATGGAAACTTGCCTTTGGTTGAATGTTATGCTGGAAAAATCAATCAGGTATTTATGAATTTGATCGGAAATGCGATCGACGCGATCGAGGAGTACAATGAGGGACGCTCCGTGGCGGAAGCTAAAGCTAACCGCAGCAAAATTAAAATTAAAACAGAATTCCAAAACTCCAAGGCTATGATTAGGATTTCCGATAACGGTCCCGGTATGCCGGAAGAAGTTTCCCAACAATTATTCGAGGCTTTTTTTACCACTAAGCCAGCCGGAAAAGGTACGGGTTTAGGTCTTTCAATTTCCCACAAAGTTGTTACCGAACACAATGGTAAACTTAGTTGCGTGTCAGCACCTGGTCAAGGAGCAGAGTTTATCATTGAACTGCCGATCGAACAAATTAGTCAGTAGTCAGTGGTTATTTGTTATTGGTTATTTGTTACCAATTCCCAATTCCCCCCTTGGGGGGGGCGAGGGGGGGGTTCCTCAATTCCCAATTCCCAATTCCCAATTCCCCCCTTGGGGGGGGCAGGGGGGGGTTCTTCAATTCCCAATTCCCAATTCCCAATTCCCCCCTTGGGGGGGGCGAGGGGGGGGTTCTTCAATTCCCAATTCCCAATTCCCAATTCCCAATTCCCAATTCCCCTTACATTATAGTTGGGACAATGCAGATAGAATAGTTTCTCTCAAATCACTTTCCGACCAAGGCTTAAACAAACAAGAATGGAGATTTGCGTGTTTTTTGGCTCGATTAATAGCTGCTTCATCGGCTTGACCAGTCAGCAGGATTTTAACAACTTTAGGGAATCGTTCGTGAACGCGAATCAAAAAATCATCGCCCTTAATACCGGGCATTAACCAATCAGAAATAATCACAATCACTCTAATATTCTCCCCATCGAGTTCCTCTATTAAATCTAAAGCTTCATAGGCATCTTCTGCTGATTCATATTTGTAGCCAGAACCGAAGGCTGTTGATAACTGCATCCTGAGACTATCTAAAACCATTCTCTCATCGTCAACACACAAAATTACAGGTTTCGACATGATTTCTTTTCCTAATCATTTTACATTTAATTGAGTTAAAATGGACTTAATTTTCCGATTACTAAAGTCTGGTAATTGGTATAAAAACACTAAATTTAGTTTGACCCGGAATCGATTCAAATTCTATTTTACCCTGATGTTTTTTAACAATTTTATTGACAATATCTAGTCCTAGTCCGCTGCCTTCTCCTGCTGGCTTAGTGGTAAAAAAAGGAGTAAATATTTGGGATTGAATCTCTTCGGGTATTCCTTTTCCACTATCAGTAAAGCTGATTTTTACCGAGTCGTCAATAGTGGTAACATCAATAGTTAAAGTGCCTCGATTATCCATGGCTTGCAAGGCATTATGGATGAGATTAATCCATACCTGATTCAGTTCATCAGGATAACACAGTAGGGGTGGTAATTCGGCATAGTTCCTAATTACCTTAACTCCTTGTTTTAAGTGATTTTGATAAATAGTTAAAACTGTTTCAATCCCTTCAGTTAAATTGGCTTGAGTCCTTTGACCTGAATGTTCGTAATGGGCATAGGTTTTCAAAGCAAACACTACTTTTGAGACCCGCTCTGTCCCGTTTTGAATAGTCGTCATCCCTCTTTTTATTTGTGAAAGTTTATAGGCTATTTCTAATATTTTAAAACCTTTAGGTTTGGTTAATAGAGGAATAAACATATCAATTTCGCTATCGATTCCCATGATGACCAATATATCGGCAATATTTTCAGCATCTATTTCTGAAAACTCTAATTCTTTCAGTTGATTCCTGAGAGCTTTCTTCAACTTGCGTTCTTCTTTGGTAGATATTATTGATTGTTGGTTGAGCGATCGCCCAAGTAAAGCCATAAACTCTTGGCCTTCCTCTTCGGTAAGGTTTTGAAACAGTACGGGCAACTGTTCTAGGGTAGTAGTCAAGAAGCTGGATATACTCCCGGCGGAAGAGCGAATCGCACCTATAGGAGTATTGATTTCATGGGCAACTCCTGCCACCAATTGTCCCAGCGCAGCCATTTTTTCCGAGTCGATTAATTGTTGCTGAGTGGCTTGTAATTCTTGTAAAGTTAGGGCTAATTCTTGGTTTTTTGCCTCAATTTCTTGATTCATCTGCAAAGCAACATTCTTGGCTTCCCTTTCTTGGGCGAGACGCAGCCGATCGCTTTCTGCTCGTTGGCGATCGCTAATATCTTGGAAAGTACAAATGGCATAACTAATATTTCCCATTTCATCTGAGATTGGTGTCGTCGAAACCTCCAAGGGAATAATTCGATCCGGGTGATGCAATTCCAAATCTTCCGCACGCACTGTTTCTCCTGCGATCGATCGCACAACAGGCAACTCATCACTAGGATATAATTGTCCAGTACCAGCGCGATAAACTTGATAGGTTGGAGACAACTGCTCAATAGTCGTCTCCGGTAAAGCTTCAATCCCTAATAATTCCTTCGCCTTGCGATTAGCGTACGTAGTTTTTCCCGTTGTGTCGTAGACGGATACCCCTATAGGCATCGCTTCCAAAAACTGAGCCAGACGACGCTCACTCGCTCTAAGTTGGGCATTTTGTGCAGCCAACTGGTGTTCTAAAAAATAAATTTTTAACGCTTCTTGGAGGGTGAAATTGAGTTGTGCAGTTACCCAAGGCTTAGGAATATAGCGATAGAGTTGAGCAGAATTAACTGCATTGCTGACTCCTTCTATGGTAGCTTGACCAGTGAGCATGATTTTTAGCGTATTGGGCGATCGCTCGTGAATGCTTCTTAAAACTTCATCCCCTTTCATGTCGGGCATAATATAGTCAGAGATCACCACAGCAATTTCGCATTCATCTGCCAGCAAATCTTCCACTAATTCTAAAGCTTCACCCCCTCCCATAGCAGTTTCAATTTCAAATTTATCTCCAAAATTTTCTGATAATTCTCTCATCAAACTATCAAGCACAGTCCGATCGTCGTCCACACAAATAATCACAGGTTTCATATCTTTTTTAATCCTTCTTGAATACAAGCAATTAATTCCTGTTCGCTCCAAGGCTTTTGCAGATAACGATGAAGATTCGCCTGTTCTTTTGCCCGTTCTACGGCAGCTTCATCCGCTTGTCCAGTCAATAATATTTTGACAACATTGGGAAACTTTTTTTGGACTTCAATCAAAAATTCATCGCCCTTCATTCCCGGCATTAACCAGTCAGACACAATCACAATCACACCTGCTTCTTCCTCTTGCAATTCTTCGAGAATTTCCAGAGCTTCCTCCGCATTTTCTGAAGTCTCATAAACATAGGAATCACCAAAAGCTGTTTGCAGTTGTCGTAGCAAACTGTTGAGAATAATCACTTCATCATCAACACATAAAATCGATAGTTTAGGCATTTTGAGTTCTTGGTAGGTGGTAGTAGTCTAGCAAACTGAGGAAATCCACACAGCCTCTAGTTTATAGTCTAGTCTAGATCCCCCTAAATCCCCCTTAAAAAGGGGGACTTTGAATGCTCTTGTCCCCCCCTTATTAAGGGGGGCTAGGGGGGATCTAGACTAGACTACAAGTGACATTTATTATGGGCTAGCTATTTATCGATAGTTTAGGCATTTTGAGTTCTTGGTAGGTGGTAGTAGTCTAGCAAACTGAGGAAATCCACACAGCCTCTAGTTTATAGTCTAGTCTAGATCCCCCTAAATCCCCCTTAAAAAGGGGAGTAGGCGTTGACTTTGAATGCTCTTGTCCCCCCCTTATTAAGGGGGGTTAGGGGGGATCTAGACTCGACTACAAGCGACATTTATTATGGGCTAGCTATCTATCGGTAAAGAAACAGTAAAAGTAGTTTGACCAGGAATTGATTTAAATTCAATCACACCTCCATGTTTTTCTACAATTTTCCTAACGATATCCAGCCCTAAACCACTACCTTCTCCTGGTGGTTTAGTTGTAAAGAAAGGATTAAAAATCTTCGCCTTAACCTCTTCAGGAATACCAGAACCACTATCAGTAATACTCACCATTATAGACCCATTTTCCTCCCTAGCATCAATGGTCAAAGTCCCTCGGTTATTCATAGCTTGCAAACTATTATGAATTAAATTAGTCCAAACTTGATTTAATTCATCAAAGTAGCAGCTAATTTTGGGCAACTCTTGATAATTACGAATTACCTCTATTCCCTGTTTAAGTTGATTTTGATATAGGGTTAAAATCACTTCAACTCCATCAATAATATTCGCTTCAATGGTTTCTCCAGTTTGGTTAAATCGGGCATAGGTTTTGAGTGCAAAGACAATTTTTGTTGCTCTTTCAGAAGCAGTTTTAATGTCTCGTGTACTTTCTTGCAAACGGACAAACTGGCGCACGGTTTTGAGAAAGTTGTCACACTCGGCATCTTGGAATATAGAGAGAAAAGGCTCAAGCCGATCGCAAATTCCCAAATCTAGAAGCAGATTGGCCACAGTATCAGCCTCAGCAATGCCTTGAGCTTGTAGTTGGCTGACAATAGCTTTCCTCAATTGGCGGCGTTCTCGGCCCGATACAATTGTAGTATTTTGTTGCGATCGCTCCAACATCTCGATAAATTGCTGTTGGCGTTGTGGCGATAGTGATTGAAAAAATGAGGGTAATTGATTGAGATTTTGACTCAAGAAATCACCAATAGAACCTACGGAGGAACAAATCGCTCCCAAAGGTGTATTGATTTCATGAGCTACTCCCGCCACCAATTGTCCCAATGCAGCCATCTTTTCCGATTGAATCAGTTCGTCTTGGGTAGATTGGAGAGTATTTAAAGCCTGTGAAAGTTCTTGGGTACGTTCCTCAACCTTAGTTTCTAAATTAGCATAGAGTTGAGCATTTTCAATCGAAATTGCTGCTTGAGACGCTAAGATATTTAAGACTGCGAGGCGATCGTCCGTAAAGGCATTAGTCACCAGATTATTTTCAAGGTACAGAATTGCGCTCGGCTTTCCTTGATGTTGAATCGGCAGACACAAAACAGACTTTGGTTGATGCTGGATGATATAAGAGTCAGCAGCAAAGGTAGCCTCTGTAGTGGCATCATTTATTACCAGAGTTTCTTGGGTGCGCCAGACATAGTTAATAATTGCGATCGGAATTTCGTTAGAGTCAACAACTGGAGTTGAGTTTAGGTTGCACGATTTACCAGTAGCACATTGAACAGCGAGGAACAATGAATCTCCTTGTATCAAAATCATCGCTCCTGTTTCGGCTCCCGCATTCTCTATCATCACTTGCATCAAAGTGGAGAGCAACTTATCGAGATTAATTTCGCCTGAGAGTGATTGAGATGCTTTGATTACGGTTGCCAAATCCAGGATTTGTGAAACACCTGAACTTGTACCTGTAACAGTTCCACTCATCGTTTGAGCAATTGTCTCGCCTGTCTTTAAGCTCATTTTCTGATTTAAAATCGGCGCAAGTAATTGAGGATAACGTTTTTCTAAATCCTCAACTTTTGCCTTGGCTCCCCAGCGTGCATAGGCGTAGTAAGCATCCGTTAGGTAGACTTGAGCAATTTTCTCTTTGCCCCAGGTTAGATAAAATTTGGCTGCGAGTTCGTTAGCTAGTGCTTCTTCATTGATGTACTCGTTTTCTTTGGCGAGTTTAATAGCGCGATCGTAATTATCAATCGCCTCCATATTTTGACCTAAAACTCGATGTCGTTCAGCATCTACTAAATACAATTTATGCAAATAATTCATGGGAGCATTTTGCGCCCACTGATGCAGAGTAGTTTGATGGGTTTCCACTAAGGCAAGAATTTCAGTTTGCTCAATTGCTGAATCTGTGGGCAAAAGTGCTAGATGGGTAAGGGCGGCATAGAAATGGAAAATGGGAACAAAAGTCGATCCCGATACTCCCATCACATACTGTTTAATTTGGGTAATGTTGTCTAGGGCAGCCGTGTAGTTTCCATAGCAGTAAGCAAGCAGCAGTTTGAAGATGCAGGCACAGGCGATCGCCGTGAATTCATTGTCCTGATAATGCTTGGGAATCATCACCGTTTCATCATAGGCTTCCCCGATTAAGCAATCCGAGTGAATACGGGTTTCCCTCAAGTTCTGCACCGTCTGCTGAATCATATCCAAATAAATTTGAGCAGAATATTGTTTCAACTGCGCCATGACACCCCTGTAACCTGCTATTTCTGCTTCCCAAGTGTCTAGTTCTACCCCAGCGAATAAATGGGTATAAAAATAAATGTATATGTTGTAGCCAGCGTCTACAAAGTCGCCAGTTTCCATGCCAGCCGTAAAGCCATCTTTCAGTGTCGGTAGTGTTGCTAAAAGAGCTTCTTTACGATGCTGAATCCAGCCCCCAAACAAAAGTAAAACTGTGGACTTCAATTCCCGTACATTTAAGCGATCGAGTAAGTTCAGCCCCAATTGCCCATAGCCATAGCCCGTTTCCACTTCTTGAAAAAATGCACACAACACCATCCCGTGCATCGCATACCCCACCGTCGATGCGGGTGCATTCCCAAATTGGAGCGATAAACTCACCATCGTCGAGCTAAGTAGGGGCAGTAAACCGGGCATTCCCTGGAAAACGGGTGGAAACAACATACCAGACAGTTGCATAGCTGCGTGAGTCTGTGGATTTCTCATCACAGGTAGGTCAATTAGTTCCTCAATCTTTCTGTCGCCGAGGTAGCCTGCAAGGGCTTGTAGCGCTTTACCAATCGAAGCTTCATCAGGTGTGGTAGGGAGTTCAATTCCCAATTGTAAGAGTGCGTCTCTGGCGACTGCGATCGTTTCTAACACCTTGCTCTGGGCTGTCTGAGCAGCAATTTTTATTTCGTAAATTTTAACTCGATCTAAAATTGTTTGGGCGTGTTGCAAAACCTGTGCTGCTAGGGTATCCATACCATCAAAGTCAGCATTCAAATAGGCAGCTTCAGCAGCAGCAACATAGAGATTCAGGGTCAATTCATACTGATTCTGCCAGCAGTTAGCCCTCAAGAGTTTAATCCCTATTTGGAGATAGATATTTGCCGCAGCATAAGCAGTTGAAGTTAAGGCTTTACGTCCGGCAATTAAATTTAATTGAGCTAGTTGATCTCGCTCAGACTGAGAGTCAATTAACTCCACCCCCATATTCAACTGGTTGACAATATCAAAAATTTTTTCTTCTCTTTCTGCTTCCGTAGGGGCGGTGCCCCCGTGCCCGCCCTTCCTCAATAGCAGTTGACCAATTTCGAGATGGGTGGACTGTTTCTGCGATTCGGGAATCAGAAGATATGCTGCTTGCTGCACTCTATCGTGCAAAAACTTGTAGGGAACAGATAAATCAGATACTTGTGCAAGTTCCACTGATTCCGAGTCTTGAAAAAATTTGTAGACTTCACTGATGGGAATAACTAATCCTTCTTGTAGTGCTGGCCACAAATCTGCCGCAATTTGCGACTCGGATTTTTTCGAGACAATTGCCAAAGTTGCTAAGTCAAATTCATTCCCTATGCAAGCAGCAAGTTTTAAAGATTGCTGAGTATTGGTCGGCAACTTTTGCAACTGAATTGCCATGAACTCTACGACATCATCAGTCCAAGAAAGCGCTCTCAATTTGGCAATGTCGCACTGCCACCCTCCCGTTGCCCCCCCTTGGTAAGGGGGGGTTGGGGGGGTTATGGGGGTAAAATCAAATGATATAAATCCATCACTTTGCAAAAAAATCAGAAATTTAGTTGCAAAAAAAGGATTGCCTTTGGTTTTGGCAAAAATGATTTCTGTCAAAGGCATTGCCCTTTCTATTGGACAAGAAAAGGTATCAGCAATCAAGCGATTTAGGGAAGGTTGGTCTAGGGGTGCTAAAGTTATTTGGTTGACTGTTGCCGAGTATTTGCGAATCTCATCCAAGGTCAGGATCAGTGGGTGTGCTGGAAAAACTTCATTATCCCGATACGCTCCGATTAACAATACATAGCGGGTATTCGTCTCGCTCATCAACAATTGTATTAGCTTCAATGAAGCCGAGTCTGCCCACTGCAAATCATCCAAGAAAATTACTAAAGGATGCTCTTTTGTTGCGAACACTCGGATGAAGTTTTGAAATAATAGATTGAAGCGATTTTTAGCGGCAGTCCCCTCTAGTTCTGAAACTTTTTTCTGCTTGCCAATTAGGTGTTCTAATTCAGGAATGACATCAACAATGACCTGACCGTTTTCACCCAAAGCCTCAAATACTTTAACTTTCCATTTCTGCACCTGGGCAGGACTTTCAGTGAGTAATTGCCTCATTAAATTCTGGAATGCTTGCACCCATGCAGAAAAGGGAATATCGCGCTTGAATTGGTCAAATTTTCCTTTGATGAAATAACCCCTTTCGCGGACAATGGGTTTGTGCACTTCATTCACTACAGCGGTTTTACCAATGCCAGAAAAGCCAGCAACTAGCATAATTTCTCTGCTGCCTTCGCTTACGCGATCGAAGGCTTCTAATAGGGCTTTAACTTCAGTTTCTCTACCGTAGAGTTTTTCGGGAATGATGAAGCGATCGCAAATATCCCGATTTCCCAACGCAAACTCGGTAATGTTGCCATTTTCTTGCCATTGCCGCCAACACTTTTCTAGGTCATAGCGCAGTCCAGAAGCACTTTGATAGCGTAATTCTGGAGTTTTTGCCATCAATTTCATAATCATGTTATTCACCATCATTCCCATAGCTGGAACCAAATTTATTGGAGGAATTTGCATTCTGGCAATATGACAGTGAACGAGTTCCATGGGCTCGGTGGAATTAAATGGTAATTGTCCTGTTAGTAGTTGGTAAAAAGTAACTCCCAGCGAGTAAAAGTCGGTGCGGTAGTCGATACCTCGATTCATTCGTCCCGTTTGTTCCGGGGACATATAAGCCAGAGTTCCTTCTAAGACTTTGGGATTTTGAATTTCCTGGTTTTCTCTCGGTAACAGTGAGGAAATGCTGAAGTCAATTAATTTAATTTCTTTAGTTTCAGGGTTAATAATAATATTCTGGGGCTTGATGTCTTTGTGAATAATTCGGTTGTGATATAGTCCTTCTAGGGTTTGGACAACCTGAAGCGCGATCGGCAAAAATTCATCTAGCGGTAGGGGCGAAGTCTGGGGCGAGGCCATGTCAGAGTTACTTGATTGGATATTATCCAATTGCTTGGCATTAGCAGTATACTCAGCCAGGGAAACACCACCAACATCCTCCATTACCAGAGCAAAAGCATTGCGGTAGTTTAAGAGTGCAATCGGTTTGACAATTCCGGGAAGGTCAAGATTTTTGGTAATGGTGTACTGATTCCGAAACTGCACGAGTTCGCTAAAAGTTGGATACTCAGTTTTGAGCAGTTTGATAATCACTTTTTGGTTGGACTCAGTAACACCTCGATAAACCTGTGTTCTAGATCCATTATAGATTTCTTCGATGATGTGATAACCGGGAATTGTTAACAAATTATTAGTCATAGTGATGAAGTTGAATAAAGATTATATAGATGCTACAGGAGGCGGAAAACGCTCGATTTGACCAGATACTTACTGCACTACGTGCATTTTTAAGCTGAAATTATTGATTTTGCAAATTTTAGACGATCGCCCGGAAGTTACCTAGGCTATTCATGGTGATTTGAAAATTTTACACCAAGCTTAATTGACAGTAGCTAAATAGTCGATCGCCTTTAAGTATAGCAAGCGCCAAGGCTGTTAATGTGATTTGTTCCTTGCTCCCTGAGCCGAGTCGAAGGGAGCAAGAAACAAAGCGGATTGGCGATTGCTATATTCCATTTAGATAAAATTTGTTTTTAAACATATCACATTTCTAGTTTCTTGTCAAATCACAACAGAACAGCCTGGGAAACCATAGGAAATTTTTGATGAAATCACCAATCGGAGCGATCGTGTAACCAACAACCAACAACCAACAACCAACAACCAACAACAAATAAGTAGAAGGAAGAAGGAAGAAGTCACCCCCCCCTGCCCCCCCCCTAGGGGGGAAATTCAGGAAGAAGGAAGAAGACTTATGCAGTCAGCTTTTCGGTCATCCGTATTTTACGTTTAATTAAGTGGATTTACTTAACAAATAACAAATAACCAATAACCAATAACAAATAACCAATAACTAATCACATCTTTCCAGATAAATCTGAGCCACTATATCGCCAGGATTGTGCTGCAAACACTCAGTAAAAAGTAAAGCCGCTCCACTAAAATTTTTCATGTCATACAAAAACAAAGCCTCGCTAAATACTTGCAGCGTCGCTAACTTACCAGCTTTAATTTCCGGCAAGTCCGCATCAAAAACTTCATAAACAGTCACCATTTCCGACTTTCCTTTTACCTGAACTCGATCGATTTTGCGGATTGCATAATCAGCAGGATTTTTCAAACACTCGAAAGTCGGATGAGTAATCAACAGCGACACCCCATACTTTTTCGTCAAACTTTCAATCCGAGAAGCCAAATTAACCGCATCACTAATCACCGTACCATCCATCCGGCTAGGCCCGCCAACGATACCCAGCATCAAAGAACCAGTATTAATCCCCACCCCAATCTTAATGGGTATATAGCCAGCAGAAGCGCGCTCTTGATTGTATTCAACCAAGGCGTGTAACATGGCTATTCCCGCACGAACAGCATCATCAGCACCCTCGCTAAACAGTGCCATAATTGCATCGCCAATATATTTATCAATAAACCCCCGATTTTCAACAATTAGCGGTTCCATATGACTCAAATAAGAATTTATAAATTTGAAATTCTCTTCTGGCGTCATCTGTTCCGAAAGAGTAGTGAATTCGCGGATGTCAGAAAATAACACAGACATTTCTAACTGCACCGCGTCTCCCAATTTAATATCAACAATACTTTCACATCCCAAAAAACCTAAAAATTCATTGGGTACAAACCGACTTGTCGCCTGAGTGATTTCTAATTCTGCCTCCAGTGCAATTTCCAAATTGCAATTGACTTCAAAGAGTTCGTCAATCAATTTTTTCCGTTCTGTTTCAGCTTGTTTGCGTTCCGTGATATCTTGAAGAGTATTGATAGCATAGACAATTTTGCCATCCCGATCGTAAATTGGGGTAGCCTGAATTTCTACGGGAATAATCTGCTCCCCGTGTCGGACTTCTAAATCATCAGCCACGGAAGTTTCCCCCCTCAATGCCCGGATGATTGGTAAGTTTTCGACTGGGCAATGTTCAAGAGTACCCCCTTGATAAAGTTGATAAACCTCTGACAATTTTTCCGCAGGCATATCCGATACAACTCCTTTACCAAATATCTCTTTTGCTTTCCGATTTATATAGTAAACTTTGCCATCAGTATCAAGTACACCCACACCCACTGGCATTGCTTCCAAAAACTGTGTCAAGCGATTTTCATTTTCGTGTAATTTAGTAATCAGTACCGCTTGCTGGCTGTTTAATGTTGCCAACTCTTGATTCATGCGCTGGAGTTGCGCATTTTGTTCGGTAAGTTGTTTGTCTTTAAAATAGCTATTTATCGCTTCTTTAACTGTCAATTTCAAATCTTCTGCTTGCCAAGGCTTAGTGATATAACGATATAAATTGGCATGATTAATCGCATTGCTTATCGCTTCAACATCCGCTTGTCCTGTCAGCATAATTTTGATAGTTTTCGGCGACACGATATGTACGCGCCTTAATAGCTCATCTCCCATCATTCCCGGCATCATCTGGTCGGAAATAATTAGAATAACTTCAGATCCCTCCTCTCGCAATTCTTGTATTAATTCTAAGGCTTCCTCTCCTCCTTCAGCTATTTCGATTATATAATCGTTATCGACGGCTTCTCGCAATTCTGCTTTGAGCCCCCTGAGTATAGTTATCTCGTCATCGACGCAAATAATTACCTGTTGGTTCATAGTTTATGAGATAAAGCAGATTTAATAGTTTCCCGTAACTCTGCTTCTAACCAAGGTTTAGATAAGCATTTATGAAGATTTGCCTGTTGTTGAGCGCGAGCGACTGCTGAGTCGTCAACTTGACCTGTCAGCATTATTTTGATAATATTAGGAAATTCTTCATGAATACGAATCAACAACTCATCTCCCTTCATACCGGGCATTAACCAATCGGAAATAATTACAACGACGCTAACTTGATCGTCATTGAGTTCGCTAATTAACTCCAAAGCTTCTTCGGCATCTTCGGCCCCTTCATAGCTGTACGCATCGCCAAATTCTGCGGCTAGCTGCGTCCTCAGACTGTCCAACATGATTCTCTCGTCGTCAACACACAAAATCACTGGTTTAGCCATCTATTTTTGCTCCTTTGTCATTAGTCAATCAATTCGAGACTAGAGATTAGAGATTAGAGATTGATATCATCAGTCGCGATCGATCGCAGCTACTTGCGATAGACAACCCTGGAGATTTTCAGATTAGTATCCACTTGTGAAACCATCAAAACCGGAAACTCTGGAAATCCCTCCTGTCACCCATTGGATTAACCAAAAGGCGATCGCAAGAGGTGAGACGAAAATTATCGCTTAATTTAAAACCTCAAATCTGACATCATTGGTATAAAAAAATGAAAATTAGTTTGGCCAGGAATAGATTTGACTTCAATTTCCTCTGGTTTTTTAGTAAAAAATGGCTCAAATATTTGGGATTTTATGGTTTCTGGTATCCCCAGCTCGGTATCAGTAATGCTAATCTTAGCGTGTTGCTATATTTCCTACAACTAAGTATTAGATGTCTCCCCAAAAATAGTCAAGAATAGGCAGGATGACAGTTCCACAGTAATTATATCGTTGACCGTTGCATGGTCATGATTTAACCGCAGAGAGCGCTCTTGACACAGAGTCCGAGAATAGAGAGATGAATACAGGACGATGCTACGGGATTTGATATTACGGGAGATGTCTATTATCGACACGGGCTAAAAGATTTTCGGTGAAAAGCCGATCGCCCGTAACGTTCCAATCCCAATTTATGTTTAGCAGTACCATATCCCTTATTGTTTGTCAAGTCATATTCAGGATACTTAACAGCCAAACGCAAGATTAATTCATCGCGCCACACTTTCGCCACAATACTAGCAGCAGCAATCTGAATCGATCGCGAATCACCCTTCACCATTGTCTCTTGGGCGATCGGCAAATTGGGAATCCTTTGATTTCCGTCCACTAAACACAAATCAGGAGTAACATTCAGCTTCATAATGGCGCGTTTCATCGCCAACAAAGAAGCCTGCAAAATATTCAAACGGTCAATTTCAGTAACCGAAGCCACACCAATTTGACAATCCACAGCCACAGCCCGGATTTTGACAGCTAGCCGACTCCTGGCTGCGGCACTCAACTGCTTACTATCTCGCACCCCACAATTTACCAACTCATCCAAAAGCTCGATCGGCAAAATGCAAGCCGCCGCCACCACAGGCCCGAACAAAGCCCCTCGCCCGACTTCATCCACACCTGCAACGAGCTGGGGAGAGGAAGAGGGGGAGAGGGGGATACCAGTAGAGGGAGGGACGGGGAGATGGAAAGAGGGGAAGAGAGTAAAAATTTCTACTGCTTCTGTCTTCCCTCTGCCTTTTTGCGTCTGCGGTTTTCCGTCGGCGGTTTTCCGTCTTCCTTCTTCCTTCATTAGACATCTCCTAAAAAAACAGTCAAGAACAGGCAGGATGCCTGTTCCACAATAATTATGGGAGAGGTCTATTTATTCATCCAAAACAGCAGAGGAACGGCGACGGCGACGGCGATTGATAGCGGGTTCCTCCGGTTCTTCCGATGGAATTGGTTCCTCCGATGGCATTGGTTCCTCCGATGACATTGGTTCCTCCGATGGCATTGGTTCCTCCGCCTCATCGCTCATTTCCGATATTTCAGACATCGAGGACATTTCCGACATGGGCTCAAAATCATCAGTGTCGTCGTCCATCAGACTTTCATCGTAAATTTCCGTCTCAGCATCCTCAGAAAATACAGGAGAAAATACAGACTCAACTACAGGCATCTCGTCATAATAATCCCGTTCCTCCACCTCCGATCCTTGCGCCGTCGGTGTAAATTCAAGTTCCAACTGCTCAAAGGGCGGCTTAGTTGGGGCTTCTCCCGGCATTGTCACCGAAACGATCGCATTCTTAGGATTTTTCAGACTGCGATTAGTCAGCACCAAAGGAGAAACCCCCATCACAGCATAAACATCCTGTTCCTCAGCCGTCATTTCCACCGTAATCACTTCCGGAGGCTCCACCATCGGCTTCATCAACTCCGACTTAGTGGGACGCACCCGCTCGAAATCTTCGCGCCTGGAACCCGTCATATTCACCAATCCAAAACCCTCGGAAGCAGGGCGAATGCCTGGGGGTGGAAGATATTCCGCTCTCGGCTCTGCAATGGGAGCGCTGGAAGTATTGGGAAGTCGCAACTTGCTGCGTACTGGTTCCTCTTCCACCGGCAGTCCAAAAGCTTCTTCCCCAATCCGGCGACGGCGGCGGCGGCGAGTACCGTTCCCCAAGTCTTGATAACTGGGATGGTTGAGTAAATCCAAAGAAGCAACATTACTACCAGCCTCAAAATCCAAGCTTTCATTCTGAGGTTCCCAAGCAGCCCGCTGGGGTTCGGCTAAACGTTCTTCCCGCACCGATGTGGGACTTGCAGCGGCTACAGGGGCTAAGCTGCGGCGCTCCAATCCTTCGGGTAAATTTAACAACACGCGGTTGGATGTGGCCACAGTGCGATCGCCCGATTCCCGTGCCGCTGGGGCCATTTCCTCTTCGCCAGGGAGTTGCACCAAATGACCCAACCCGTTGCAAGTAGGACAACTGTGGCCGAACAATTCATAAATATTTTGGCCTTGGCGCTTGCGAGTCAGTTCTACCAGCCCCAATTCTGAAAGTTGGGCGATTTGTGGTCGAGCTTTGTCAGCCCGGAGAGCTTTATTGAAGTGTTCGAGCACCTGCAACTGATCGCGGCGGGACTCCATGTCAATAAAATCAACAATAATTACCCCGGCAATATTCCGCAATCGCAGTTGTCTGGCGATTTCTGTGGCAGCTTCGCAATTTGTCCAGAGTACCGTTTCTCGCGCCGTAGCCGATCGAGTAAAGGAACCAGAGTTGACATCTATCACCGTTAGTGCTTCTGTCGGCTCAATAATCACATAACCGCCAGAAGGCAAATCTACCCTTGGTCTGAGGGCTTCTCTAATGGCAGCATTCACCCGGAAAAATTCTAAAATCGAGGCGCGCTCTCGATGATGGTCGATCAAAACTCCCGCAGGCAGTTTGCCACCGTTCCAGCTCATCAACTGCTGCTTGACTCGCTTAATCCCATTTTGCGAGTCCACCACAATCCGATTCACATCACCACTAAACATATCCCGCAGCACCCGCTGGATAAAATCGTCATCGCGGTTGAGGAGTGCCGGTGCCCGCGTCGTACCGCCTTCAATTTGAACGGCTTCCCACTGTTTTTGTAGCACTTCCAAGTCTTCCATGATGGCTTCTTCAGTCATCCCTTCCGCCTCGGTGCGTACCAAAAGTCCCATGCCGGCTGGTTTGACCAAAATAGCCAGGGCTCGGAGGCGGTTGCGCTCGGCTTCGGACTTGATCCGCCGGGAGAGATTGACTCCCCGTCCGTAGGGCATCAGCACCAAATAGCGACCAGGCAGAGTAATGTTGCCCGTGAGTCGGGGGCCTTTACTGCCCGTGGGTTCTTTCATTACCTGTACCAGAACTTTTTGTTGGGGAGTCAAAAGTTCTGTAATTGCTCCCGCCGAGCGCTTGAGTCGCAGCGGGCCGAGGTCTGTGACGTGCATAAACCCGTTGCGTTCTGGGTCGCCGATATTCACGAAGGCGGCATCTATCCCAGGTAATACATTTTCGACAATGCCTAAGTAAATATCACTAACTTGGTGGCTGCCTGTGGCTACCACGAGTTCTTGGATTTGGTCTTCTGAAAAGACGGCAGCAATACGATGCTGCTCTGCTATAACTATCTGCTTAGTCATTCAATTTCCTCGAAAAAATTGTCAGCAAGTTCCAGACACCTACGCTGAATAGTGCCTTTAACTTTGATTTTAATTAGTAGTAACTTCAAGAGTTATTAGCTGTGATTTATTGCAGGATGGAAGGACTGTTAAATGTTGACTATTAACTGTTGACTGTTGACCGTTACAGATAAAGTGCTTAAATCCACCCGTACAGAGTTATGAGTTATGCTTCGCAGACTGAGCTGGAAGATAGAAATAAGGACGCTTTTAGCGAGTTGTAAATATTAGACATCTCCCAAAAAGGCTGTCAATGGCAGGCTGGATGCCTACCCCACAATAGTTACGGGAGAGGTCTCTTGAATTTTGATTTGTGAATTACGAATTCTTTCACTCAAAATTCAATCCTTGCAACTGTTAATTGGAACTCAGCGAATCAATTCAGTGACACCGTACCAATTTCTTAACACACAACTCTACACAAAAAACTGATAACTCCAGGAAGTGGTGGTTCAGGGCTGGTTTTGAGGGAAATTATGTAGGAGTGAAAGCGTAAGGACTTTTGTTGAACACTTGTGCGATCGGCGGATTGCACTCAACTGAATTCAGCTTGCCATTCGACTGCGATTTCCGTCAACTACCAACCCTCAAACCTGGTCAAAAACATCTATTTTTGAATAGTCTGTAAACCCATAGTCAAATGCGGACTATTAGGTTTACTTTGCAGGTGTGACCCTGACAGGCTGCTATACAAATACTAGACAAGTCTAGACACTTGCTTCTTGCTTCATCGGGAGCATGGGAGCGGCTATCCCTCAGCAAGCTTTCACGGTTTAGCCAACCGCGATACACCAGTTACTCCACTTGGGGACACCCTAAGACCGCACTGGCTTAAATTAATTGCTGCGTTCAAATCTCTGTCCATCGCATGACCGCAACTTCCACAGTTGTAAGTCCTTTCTTTTAGTGGCATATCTTGGATATGTCCACAACTTGAACAGGTTTTGGTTGACGGAAACCAACGGTCAGCAATGATTATTTCACAACCAAACTTTTTAGCCTTGTATTCTAACTGACGTTTGAATTCATGGAATCCACAGTCAGCTATTACTTGTGCTATTTTGTGATTCTTTAGCATCCCACTGACCTTCAAATCTTCTACTACTATCCTTGCGTGGTTTTTGCATAAGTAAGTAGTGATTTGATGCAGAGTATTTTTTCTGAGGTTTGCTATTTTTGCATGATGTTTCCCTAGCTGGACTTTAGCTTTTTGTCTATTTCCAGAACCTTTTACCTTTCTCGCCAGAACTCTTGATAATCTCTTGAGTTTTGCCTGATGCGATTTGTAGTGTTTTGGGTTGGGAAATACTACGCCCGTTGAAAGGGTAGCTAACTCTTTTACTCCCAAATCAACTCCTACAACTTCATGACTTTTGATGGTCGGTTCATGATTTTGTTCATAAGCAAAAGCGATAAACCAACTATCGGCAGTACGTGAAATGGTGATTGACTTGCAGGTAGTATGAGGCAATCCCTCGTAAGTTTTCACCCAGCCGATTGTGGGTAACTTTATAGACGTACCGCCCACAAAAATAGGCTTACCGCCTGCATCTATCGTGAAAGAGTCGTGATGTCCTTTTTTCTTGAACTTAGGATATCCACCTTTTTTCTTGAAAAATAAGGAGAAAGAGTCTCCAAGATTGTCAAAAGCGTATTGAGTTATCTTCTGGCAGATTCCTGTTTCTTTAATCCATGTAAACTCAGGTTTCACATGATTGTTGAAGAATTTCTTAAGCAGGTATTTGTTGGGCGCTACTCCATCTTTGTAAAGGTTGCTCCAAGTAGCCAATCCCCAGTTATAAGTAAACCTCGCTATTCCTGCGTGTTTGCTCATAATTGTTGCCTGACTCTTGTTTAGCTTTAACTTTGTTTTGATGGATAAAAGCATTGTTCGACCTCAACACTGGATTTCACCGATGACCCGACAGGGTGCGTTTGGTTGGTAACTTCCCCGAAACATCCCTGCGAAAGCGAGTGTCTTTACTGAGAATCCAAGCTTTTTTGGGAATCGCGCAGGGTTTGAACAAAATGGTCGTAGATTTGTCTATAAGTGTACCACCTTGTCTATTTAATCGCTAGCTAGGTACTAGCTCCACCTTCGACTTTTCTATTCTAACCATAACTCAGGATTAGCTGACTGCGTTGGATATGCAGAAGCTGAATTTCCTGGTGGCTGACTTGTTCGAGCATCCACACCAGATGTTCTGGCTTTAGTACATTACCATCACTGCGACAACTACCCTGATAGCGCAAGACGGCTTTACCTTGGGAGTTACGACTGTCGGCAGATTGACAATCTACCACTTCTAGTTCCTGTAGTCGATCGCGCAAATTGACTTGCTGCGTCTTACCCGACTTGGTAGTATGTTCCCGCCAAAAATCCTCAGCTTCCAAAATCGCCTGTACCCAAGCTTGCCACTGGTCACTAGCAGCGACATAAACAGGGGTCAAATTCTCTGGGTTTGATTCGTCATTTTCTGCCACCGCACCAGCTACAGCCACAGTAATCAGGTATTCCGCAGCTTCTAACAACTGATTGGCAGAAGGAGCCTTAAGATCGATCGCCTCAACCTTGTAAACAGGAATATTTGGCGGCAGATGCGCCACCAATTTTGCCCGAAACTCCTGGGAGTCCATCGACTCAGTGAGTTCAAAATCCACAATTTCCCCTGTGCTGCTAACACCCAGAGGCAGGGCATTTGCCAGAGAAATGCGAGGGTTGGGATGAAAACCGCCGGTAAAAGAAATCGGTAAATCGGCTTTACGGAATACGCGATCGAACAATCGTACCAAATCCAAATGACCAACCAAAGCCATATCGCCCACCTTGCCAAACCACACCCGGAAGCGCTGTTTGCGCTCTTGATTGGGTACAAACTCCCCTGCAAAGGGAGGAATTGGCAGAGGTTCAACCACAATATTGTGTCCAAAGTCAGTGCCACAAACCCCACAGTGGGAACAGCCTTCAAAGGAACAATCGGGGACTGTTGCGGCTGCCAAAGCCTTCTGCAAATCAAGTTTTAGCCAATTTTTGTCTATTCCCGTATCCAGATGATCCCAGGGTAAGGGTTGATCTAGGAGGTGGGTTCCTAATTCATTCCCGCCTTCGAGTGTGCCTTCTGATTTCCCCCCTTGGGGGGGGCTGGGGGGGGTTCCTAACTCATTCCCCCCTTGGGGGGGGCTGGGGGGGGTTACTTCCTTCTCTGCAAACAAATTCCATTCACCACTTTCGACTTGGCGATATTTCCAGGTAAGATCGGATTGGGCGATCGCCACAGTCCATGCCTTGTGAGCTTTATCCAAGCTTTCCCACCACGCATCCATACCTGCACCGAGTTCCCAAGCGCGACGGACGACAGCAGCCAAACGTCGATCGCCTCTGCCGACAAAATCCTCCATTGCCGAAATCCGCACATCGGTGAAATTCACCTTAACACCCTTCATCCCCCGAAACTCTTCCCTCAGTAATTTTTGCTTGCGGGCAAATTCTGTAGTAGAAACCGAGTGCCACTGAAAAGGAGTATGGGGCTTGGGCGTAAAGTTAGAAATTGTCAAATTGAAATTGAGTCGGCGTCTGCCATCGATCCGACATTCCCTACTCAGCCAACGGACTGTTTCGGCGATACCCAGAACATCAAAATCTGTTTCCCCAGGCAAACCGATCATAAAATACAGCTTGATTTTATCCCAACCGCGATCGACTGCCGTTTTCACACCCCTGAGCAATTCTTCATTAGTCAAACCCTTGTTCACAATATCCCGCATCCGCTGCGTACCAGCTTCCGGCGCAAAAGTCAACCCACCCTGGCGAGTACCACCAAGAATATCAGCAATATTGTCATCAAATCGATCGACCCGCTGGCTGGGTAGAGACAGAGAAATATTTTTATCTTTCAGGCGATTTTTGATTTCCATACCGACTGCTGGGAGTGCCAGATAGTCGGAACAACTGAGGGAAAGCAGGGAAAATTCGCTTTGCCCGGTGGCTTTCATGCCCTTTTCGATCGCCTCTACGACTTGTTGAGGTTCCACATCTCGCGCGGGGCGAGTCAACATTCCCGGTTGACAAAAGCGGCAACCGCGAGTACAACCACGGCGGATTTCTACTGTCAGTCGATCGTGTACTGTCTGGACGTAGGGAACCAGGCCGATCGAATAAGCTGGAATGGGAGTCGCCACCCGGCGTAAGATTCGTGGCGGAACATCCGGGCGATTGGGATGGACTGAACCATCAGGGGCCATGTCGTAGAATTGCGGCACATAAACGCCGGGAATTTGCGCCAAATCTAGCAACAACGCTTCTCGACTCAAACCATTAGTTTTACCTTCGGCCAAAATCAAGCCAATTTCCGGCAACAATTCTTCCCCATCACCCAAAGCAATGAAGTCAAAAAAGTCAGCGTAGGGTTCAGGATTGGAAGTTGCCGTTTGGCCGCCTGCAAAAATTAGTGGCAATTCGGAACTTGTCGCTCTTTCTTGCCAAGTTAGGGGAATGCCTGCCAAATCCAGCATTTCCAGAATATTTGTGGCTCCGAGTTCGTAACTGAGGCTAAAGCCCAGGATATCAAATTCGGTGAGCGATCGCCTCGATTCCACTGCAAACAGGGGAGTTTGAGTCGATCGCAGTTTGGCTGCTAAATCTGGGGCCGGCAAATAAGCGCGATCGCACAACTGCCTCGGCCCGGCGTTCAAGATATTGTAAAGAATGATGTGTCCGAGATTGGAAGCACCAACTTCATAGACTTCTGGGTAAGTCAGCACCCATCGCACAGTTGCTGCATCCCAAGGCTGGCGTACAGCCCCCAACTCGTTACCTAAATAACGAGCAGGTTGATTAATTTCTGATGTAAGTAATTCTTCGACTGTTACTGTCACGGCTGGACTCGCTAATAGTTGCGACTCTTAAGTAGCCTACCTCAAAAGCGGTCAATCCGCCAACCAAATTAGATTGGAGATGGGATATTGAAAACAGCCACCCCACCGGATAATCTAGATTAAGTATTTTTTTGATTTAAATTTTTTTTGCCAGATTTTCCGCATAAAAGTATGCTAGGATACTATTTATTATAAATACCAGACAATTTAGCCTCAATTTTACTGATTTTAAAATAGGGATTACCATAACAACCAGCCCCAGAACGACACTTTGGGATAACCAGATCCAGAAAGTAATTGAAATCACTGGTGGGTTCTGATTTAGATCACCTCGGAGATATATAATCTAGATCAATATATAAAATATACTGAGTTCTCCGATCTACTATGCAAGCAACTCATGCTATTCGTAAACTTGTAGAAAAAGCCCTCAATATTAAGCGTCTGACACCTGATATTGAAAATGAAATCAACTACGAACTAACTCGTCTGGGCTACATCTCGGATATTGATTACGAAGCTTTAGAGTTATTAATGAATGAAATGGATGAAGGGCGGGTGCAATTGGTATCTAGCTTTTGACCAAAAGAATGGGTACAAGCCCCGTGCTTCTAGGACGGCTTTAATTTCTTGCTGATTCTATCAGAGAGTTATCAAAAAATTGGGTTGAAAACCCCGTCCTTAAGGACGGCTTTAATTCTTTGGTAGATTTTACCGAGCCTGTTAGAATGGAATAGTAAAACAAAGGACAAAGAATGAAAGCAAGATTCCAATAC